>CAZLUY010000550.1:0-7586 GCA_964562785.1 uncultured Limnohabitans sp.
AGGAAGCCATTAGATCGGCTCAGTTTGAGGGTTTAATCCTTCGTAAAGTAGAGAGCAAGTTTCTGGATCAAAGAATTTCAGAGCCCCAGGAATTGAATTTTGTTGAGCTTTCTCAAATTGAGGAGAACATCGTTGAGAATCTGGATTCTAATTGGGCTTGGCCAGAAAACACACTTGAGATAATCGATAGTTACAGTCCATTTCTCTTCAGAACAAAGAAGAGTAGAGAATTGGACGAAGTGAAATTACTTCTTCATGTAAACGAAAAAGGACAGATTTCAGGTTTTGATATGTTAACCAGAACTGATAAGGGGTTAAAAGAAAGATTAGATCATATGGTGAGAAAGCTGCCTAATTGCAAGCCTGTGCCAGGTTTCAGCCAATATATTCCAGAGTCGTTTGAATTGACTATTTCCAAAGATCAGCTACCGTAATTTTTTTAAACGGTCCTATTCATAAAGGGCGCTTCAGTAATTTTGATGTGAAATCAGATTGCTGAAGCGCTTTTCTTTTGGGCTTTTTCGAGGCTTACTTATTTTCGGAATCTGAATTTCCAGAACTTAAAATCCAACTAAATGAACTTAACAAAGAGTTTCTTATCTCTGCTTCTATTAGTGGCTATGGTCACTTATGGTTATTCACAGGATAAACGATCGTTGACACATGATGACTATGATGGATGGGAAAGCCTTTCCTCATCCCGAATTAGCAAGGATGGTAAATGGGTGGGCTTTATAGTTCGGCCGCAAGAAGGCGATGCCAGACTAGAAATATTCCCTTATTCCAAACCATCCAAACGGACTATCATTTCCAGAGCTTCAGGCTACAGTTTTTCTCCTTCAGGAACATTTGCCATCGGAAAAATTTTGCCAGAAGCAGATTCAGTTCGATTAAAAAAGCTTCAAAAGGCCAAAAAGGATGAAATGCCAAAAGACAGTCTTTTCATTTTTGATTTCAAGAAAGGCGAAATAGAAAAGCATGCTAGGGTGAAATCTTTCGCTATTCCAGAGAAAGACGGGGATTGGTATGCGGTCCTATTCGAAAAACTTAAAAAAGAAAAGAAGAAGAAAGAAGAAAAAGGCGAAGAAGAGGAAGGGGAGAAAAAGGTTGAGTCAGACTCAACGGCCGCCAAGTCTAAAGAGCTGAAAACAGGTGGTACCAGACTTTTTGTGAAGTCTCATGGGTCAGGCAAAGAGTACACCCTTGAGCGAGTGAAGAGCTATGGTTTTTCTAAAGACGGTAATTTCCTGCAATATGTCTTGGCAGAGCAGGATACCTTGGATAATGCAGGGTTATATATTTTGGATTTGAATAGTGGTGATACGATGACCTTGAGTGAAGGAATGACGAGCTATTCGAGAATCAAATTTTCGCAGCAATCCAATTACCTCAGCTACTTAGCTACCAATGATTCGGCGAAGACAGAAAAAACGTATCATCAGGCATTTATCACAGATATTCAGTCAGGAGTGACAAAAGAGTTTGCGAACCGAAAATCTGACGGAATATTGGAGGGCGGAAGAATTAGTCCAGATGCAAGCTTCTCCTTCTCAGAGGATGATACTCGCCTATTTTTTGGAATTGCAGAGGATTATAAAGACTATGCTTATGAGGATGATACGACAATCCTTGATGACGAGAGACCTAGTCTTGATATATGGGGATGGCAGGATAGCCAAATTCAACCCATGCAGTTAATCAGAAAATCCCAGGAGGAAAGGCGATCTTATCTGGCTGTATATGATATCTCAACTGGTCAAATCACTCAATTAGAGGATAGAGAATTGAAGGAGGTTTCATTGCCTTCTAAAATCAAGCATGATTTTGCTTTGGCAACTTCGAACGATGCCTATTTCAGGAATTTCTCCTGGGACATTCAAATTGGTAGAGATATTTACTTGGTAGATTTTGAATCAGGTGAGAGAACATTGATCAAAGAAAATGCTTCTGGTTCCCCTTCACTTTCTCCAGAAGGAAAATATGTCACCTGGTATGAAAGCCGGGACAGTTCTTGGGTTGCTTATGATATAGCAGCAGGTAATATGATTGAGCTTTCGCAGGGAATTGACACTCCTTTATATGACGAATTGCACGATTCACCTTCTCTGCCTGGTAGCTATGGCACGGATGGATGGGTTGAAGGTGATGCAGCTATCCTAATTAACGATCGCTATGATATTTGGAAAGTAGACCCAAAGAATCCTTTGGCAGCAATTAACATTACAAAGGGCATTGGGCGAAACAATCATATTGAATTCAGAAGGCAAAATCTGGATAGAGAAGAACCTAGCATTGATCCTGAATCTGATTTGTATTTAGCAGTTTTTAATGAAGACACCAAGGACGCAGGATTTTATATGGGAGATTTATCTGGTGAGAATGAGCCAGAACAGATTATTATGTCAGCCCATGCTTACTATCCTCTACAAAAGGCAAAAGAATCTGAAGAGGTTCTGGTTAGGAGAAGTACCTATCAGGAATCTCCGGATCTATACCTCACAGATCTTGAAATGGAGAACCTTGAAAAGGTTTCAAACCTTAACCCTCAGCAAGCCGATATCAATTGGGGCTCTGTAGAATTAGTGGATTATTTGGCAAGTGATGGGACTCCTCTAAAAGGACTTTTGTACAAGCCTGAGAATTTTGATCCGAATAAGAAATACCCAATGATGGTGTATTTCTATGAGAGAAGTAGTGACGGCATTCACCGGTATCGTTCGCCTGCACCAAGTGCCTCTGTGATTAATATCCCTTATTTCGTAAGTAATGAGTATTTGGTATTAGTTCCAGATATCAAATATGAACTAGGTTTGCCAGGGCCAAGTGCATTCAATTGTATTATTCCAGCCGTTCAGAAAGTAGCGGGCATGGGCTTCGTGGATGAAGAGAATATGGCCATTCAGGGTCAGAGCTGGGGTGGATACCAGGTGGCTTATTTGATCACTCAAACGAATATGTTTAAAGCAGCTGGAGCGGGCGCGCCTGTTGTGAATATGACTTCGGCCTATGGTGGGATCCGTTGGGGAACAGGAATGAGTAGAATGTTCCAATATGAGCAAACTCAATCAAGAATAGGTGGGACGCTCTGGGAGAAACCTATTTATTATATGGAGAACTCACCTTTGTTTTTCATGGATAGAGTCCAGACACCTGTATTGATCATGCATAATGACGCTGATGGCGCTGTGCCATGGTATCAGGGAATTGAAATGTTCATGGCCTTGAAAAGACTTAATCAGCCTGCATGGCTTCTTCAATACAATGATGAGGCGCATAACTTGAGGCAAAGAAGAAATCGGAAGGATTTGTCCGTTCGACTGAGTCAATTCTTCGACCATTATTTGAAAGGTGCTCCAGCACCATTGTGGATGACTGAGGGGCTACCTGCTATTGAAAAAGGACGAACGCTGAAATATGAGCTAAGCGATAATTAAGAAAAGAAAAGGCTATCAAATTTGATAGCCTTTTTCTTTATACTGCTACAGCGGCTTTTATGTGTGGATGAGGATCGTAATTGACAAGCTCAAAATCCTCGTACTTAAAGTCGAAAATATCTTTCACCTCGGGGTTAATCTTCATTTGAGGCAGAGGTCTTATGTCTCGCGTAAGTTGCAATTCTGCTTGCTCCATGTGGTTTGAGTACAAATGTGCATCTCCAAAGGTGTGCACGAAGTCACCGAGTTTAAGGTCACAGACCTGTGCAATCATCATTGTGAATAGTGCATAGGAAGCGATATTGAATGGAACTCCCAGAAATACATCGGCGCTTCTTTGATAAAGCTGGCAGGATAACTTTCCATCGGCAACATAGAACTGAAAAATCGTATGGCAGGGTGGAAGCGCCATATTATCGACATCAGCAACATTCCAGGCACTTACAATATGTCGTCTGCTATCTGGCTTGTTCTTGATTTGATCAATTAGTTTTTTGATTTGATCAATTTCTCCTCCATTACCATCAGGCCAGTGTCTCCACTGATAACCATAAACGGGTCCTAAGTCTCCATTTTCATCTGCCCACTCATCCCAGATGGAGACCTTATTTTCTTTTAAATAGCCGATATTAGAATCTCCCTTCAAAAACCACAATAATTCAATGATTATGGATCGTAAATGAAGCTTTTTGGTAGTAACCAAAGGAAAACCATCTTCCAAATTGAACCTCATTTGATGACCGAAAATACTTTTTGTTCCTGTTCCTGTTCTATCTCCTTTTTCAACTCCTTCATTTAGGATTTTGGACATCAAATCGTGGTATTGCTGCATGAATTTTTGGGATTAAATATTCGAGAAAGCAAGATAGTCAGTCTGAATTATAAAAGGAACTCAAGACAAACAAAGCTCCTAGTTTCCTTGTATAATTGAGTCAAGTTATGTCATCAATCTTATTCAATGTTCAGTAAGAAATCTGCCTATTTCAATCTTGCAATTGCATTGGTGATTAGCCTTGTCTTGATTTTGCTAAGGCCTACTCCTGAATTTGATTATGATTTTGAGCAATTCTTTCCTCAGGATGACCCGGATTTAGAATTCTATGAAGTCTTCAAGTCCTCCTTCGAAAGTGATAATGACTACCTTCTCTTTGCAATTGAAAATGATCAAGGACCTTGGTTGGAATCAAAATTCATAGATGATTTTCTCACTCTTCAGAACAGCCTTTCAACAATTTCTGGTGTAGATACAACTGTCAGCATACTAAGTCTCCAACAACCAGTTATAGGTGTATTTGGTACAAGATGGCGTGATGTGGTTCGGCGTAAGGATTCGAATCAACTCGACCCAAATGAAAGACCGGAACTGAATAGATTCCTCGGAAGTCTTATTTCCAAGGATGGTGAAAGCTTTCTTCTCATTGTCAAAAATGAACAGCAGATTACTAAAGAGGAAGGAGATGGGGTTTATGGAGAAATCCTAGAAAAATTCGCTCAAGCTGGAATTACACCCAAAGCTGTTGCTGGAAAAATTCAAGCGCAGGGAGATTTTGTGAAATTGATGGAAAGTGAGTTCGGTCAGTTTTTAGCTTTTTCATTTCTACTGATCCTGATAGTACTGGCTTTGATTTATAGAAGTTGGTCCGGAGTTTTAATTCCTATTCTAGTTTTGGCAATTGGTATAGCCTGGGCATTTGGTTTGATCATTCTGGGTGGAAGAAAGCTAGATGTAATGTCAGTGATGCAGCCGACAATTTTTTTAATTGTTGGGATGAGTGCCCTAATTCATTTCTTTACCCACCTAGCTAAAAAGTTCGATGGACAGAACAAAAATGAAATCATTGCGCTCGTCTTTAAAGAGTTATTTGTAGCGGTAGGCTTAACCATTCTTACTACTGGTCTTGGGTTCATTTCCCTTTATTTCACATCTATACCTGCACTCAAATCCTTTGGACTTAGCACAGGCTTAGGAGTGTTTGTGATTTTTATTGCCATTGTTCTCATCACTCCAGGGCTTCTTTATTTATTGCCAGTTTCTTTAGGGTTTAAAAGGAGTAATTCAAACAAGCTCTTGTTTACCAAAGGTCTTATTTGGGTTTTTGATAAAAGAAAATCGATTCTGTATTTCTCTATTATCATATCTCTTCTAAGTGTTGTAATGGGTAGTCAGGTCAAGATAAATGGCTTTCTTCTGGATAGTCTACCCAAGGATCATCCCATCCAGAAAGACCTAAGTTATTTTGATGCTCAATTCGGAGGATCTAATCCTTTGGAGATTTATCTGGAGGCTTCGAACCCAGAGAATAATTTATTAAGCCTTGAGGCTCTTCGTGAAATCGAAAAAATTGAGAATGAATTAACTCGGATATTTGGTGTACGAGAATTGGTATCACCTCTATCATATATCAAAACTCTAAATCAAGCGCAGAATCAAGGAGACTATAAAGCTTTTGTGTTTCCGAGTCAAGGTCAATTTCGGCGTCTGAAGAGACTTTTGTCCAAGCCTTTGAATGATGACCAATCCTTATTTCTCAGTAAGGATCTTAGAAAAGGTAGGATTTCTGGTCGTCTTCCAGATTTAGGAAGCGACTTAATGACCCAAAAACGCAAGGAATTTAATCAGTTTATCCAGCAGGAGATTGATTCCGGGATCGTTCAAGCCAGGTGGACAGGAACTGCCTATTTAATCGATAAAGGACATCAATCAGTTACCTGGCAAATGGTCAAGGGGTTGAGCGCTGCTTTTTTATTAGTAGGTATTGTAGCGGGTTTTCTATTTAAATCCTGGAGGATTTCTTTTATTCTTTTGATTCCAAACCTCATTCCCTTATTTCTGATGGCAGGTTTGATGTTCTTACTTGGGATTGAGTTCAAACTATCCACTGCGATTCTTTTTTCCATTGCCTTTGGGATTGCGGTGGATGACAGCATCCATTTTATGACAAGACTTAAGTTTGAATTGGAAAAGGGGAAGAGCCTCCTTTATGCAATAAAAAGGACTTTTTTGGAAACGGGCTTTGCAATTGCATTAACTACCCTGGTTCTTGTTTCAGGGTTTGGACTATTGATGTTTAGTCAGTTTGAAGTGACCTACTTTACCGGTATGCTAATATCGGCTTCCTTAATCTTTGCTCTATTGGCAGATCTAATTCTTCTTCCTGTACTTTTGCTTCCTATGAAAAGGGTTTGGGAATCAAAGAACCCTAAGACTAATTAAATTGAAAAGAAGCCGAGATTGGATAATGATCAGAGTAATCAACCTCTCGATGGGTTTTAAATTCTAAGGCCTTCAATTCTGAAGAGCTGAAAATATGGTCTATCCTTAAAAAGAAGAGAATACGATTATAGGTAAACCCAAATCCTCTTCCCGCTTCTTCAAAAGCATTCTTCAGAGTTTCTGAGAGTTTGAAATACGTATAAGAATAGGGGACTTCATTTAAATCTCCCATGAGGATAATTGGGTGGGGACTAAACTTTATGTGCTCAGCCAAAACTTTCAATTGTCTGCTTCTGGCTAGACTTCCTCGATGAAGTTTGCCAAGGGTTTGTCGGTAATTATCCCGAACTCCATCTAAATCCTCCAGTCCTTCGGAATTTATTTTCATGGATTCCAGGTGAGCGTTATAGATTCTGACTGTATCTCTGTCCACAAGAATGTCAGCGAATATTGCACCGTTGGTTTTATTGTTATCGAATACTTTACCCTCATTAATTATAGGGTACTTTGAAAAAATGGCTAGTCCATAGGATCGTCGATCTTTATTTCCATCAATCACATGATAACTACTTTCCAGACCAACATCTTCTCCTAATATTTGAAGAGCATTCCGGCTAACTGAAGTTCTGTCATTATAGAATTCCTGAAAAACTTTTACATCTGCAGGATGTTCCTGAATCCATTTAAAAACGTTTGGATCAAATGATCCTCCATCTACTCTTCTCTTGTAATCGAAAAGGTGAGCGTTGTAGCTAAGTACTTGAATACTATTTCCTTCTGATTCGAACCTTGGGTTAAGCTGAAAAGTAATGTCAGCGAATTTGTAACCGATGATCAATACTGCAAGGGGAATAAGAGCATATCTGCTCCATGAAAAAATACCTAGGAATAACAAGAAGAGATTTAATAGCCATGCAATAGGAATAAAGAAGGGCAAA
>CAZLUY010000551.1:0-3952 GCA_964562785.1 uncultured Limnohabitans sp.
AGTCAAAGAAGAATATGGTATTGATTTAATGACTGGGGATTCACTCCCTGATTTAAAAGGTTATTCGGCAGTTATTCTTGCAGTATCACATAATGAATTCACAGAGCTTGATCTTCAAAAAAGCGAATCACAAGTTATCTACGATGTCAAAGCCTTCCTTCCAAAGGAAAGTGTTGATGCCCGACTTTAAGGGATAATGATAATTTGTTCGAATTATATACTTTAGCCAATTAGTAAATTTCTGAAATAGTGAATTTTAAGTCATCCAGCCTTCGTTCTACTCTTGTCCTTATTCTGAGTATATTTTTCTTTTTCTCATGTGTTTCGAATAAGAAACTCATTTATATGCAAGAATTAGCCGAAGAGGAATCCGGTGTTTTGGTTGAATCTAGTGAGAGGTACAGCTATCAAATAGAAGAATACCTTCTTCAGGTGAATGATATTGTTGAGATCAATATTAAAACGACTAGTCCCGAGTTGAATGCGATTTTCGGAGCCATTACCACTGATGCTAATAATAATGTTGCCCAAATGGGAGGTGGTCAAGGTGCCGGCGATGCCTTCTACATGAATGGATATACTATTGATGATAATGGATTGGTAGAAATTCCATTGTTGGGTGAGGTAAAGCTGCTTGGCTTGTCCACCGATGAAGCCAAAGTCTTAGTGGAAGGGTTGGTTTCCAAATTGGTGAATGAAGGGGAATATTTTGTAAGAGTAAGACTTGGTGGAGTAAGGTTCAGTGCTTTAGGTGAATTTAGGAGAAGCGGCAAGTTTACCATTCTGCAAAATAGAGTCACAATTTTTGAAGCAATTGCCTTTGCCGGAGACCTGACCAATGTTGCAAAACGAGATGAAATTTTGCTTGTTAGGCAGTACCCAGACGGTTCTCAAATCCACAAAATCAATTTGCTCGACCGAGATTTATTAGGTTCTGAATTTTATTTCCTTAGACCTAATGACATGATTTATGCCGAGCCAATGAAAGTAAGAGAACTAGGAGCAGGTACCAATGTGGTTGAGACCTTGACCTTACTTACTACAACCATTACTGCTATTGCCTTGATATTGGCTTTGGTCAATAACAATTAAACCCATGTCTATGAAAAATGACTTTGATGAAGTAGATCATTTTCAGGAAGAAGAGGAAGGTGGCTTTGACTTTAAAGCCCTAATTCCTAGAATTCTTAGAATATGGCCTTGGATATTATTGAGTCTCTCAATTGCGCTTGGTTCAGCCTTTTACATGACTCAAAAGGCTACACCTATTTACAGGATTTCAAGTAAGTTCTTCATTAAGGACGCTGATAACTCTTTTTCTTTTCTAGAGACACCGGGATTATCCCAGGATCAAGGCATAGGTCTAACCAACGAAACTATCATTTTGAGGTCCAGACCTATCGCCGAAGCGACCCTTGAAAAACTTGATTTCCAGGTTGAGTATTATCAGCAAGGAACCTTTATACCAAAGGAAATCTATAGGAATACCCCTATTGTCGTCGAGGTAGACTGGGAGGCCCCTCAACTATTAAATGCTCCTATTAAGATTGAATGGACAAAGGATTCGGAATATACAATATCATTTGAGGCTCCAGGATATACGCAATATTTTCCTGATGGAAGTTATGGGTCTGCTTCTGAATTGGCATCTGGTATTTACAAGTTTGGAGATTGGATAGAGACTCCGCAGTTCAGATTGAGAATATCAAATACCTCTAGCACTGATGAGGGATCCTCTCTTGTTGTTCTTAGAAATAAGGAGTTTTTAATAAATAATTATTCCCTTGGACTCATTGTGGGCTTAGCTGAAAAGAATTCTTCAATTCTTGAGTTATCACTTCTATTACCTAATAGACCCAAAGCAGAGGACTATTTAAATACTTTAATGCAAACATATCTCGACCTCGAGCTTGAGGAGAAGAATGAAATGGCTAATCGAACCATAAACTTTATTGATAGCCAGGTGGCAGGTGTTGCTGATTCGTTGCAGGTATTTGAAAATGAACTTCAAAACTTCAGATCAGATAACAAAATCTATAATCTGAGTAATGAAAGTTCCACTGTTTTTAATCAACTAACTCAGATCGAAACTGAACTTGCACGGGAAAATCTTAAGAGAAGGTATTATCAGAGTTTAAGAGATTATCTTGTAAGGGAGGATTATAGTGAGATTGTGGTTCCTTCAGGTTTAGGGATAGATGACCCCTATTTAAATGGCTTAATTGAGAATCTGCTTGACAAGCAAGTTGAACGCTCACGGTTGCTTGCAACTCAAACTGAGACATCTCCACTGGTGCGAGAGGTAAATAAGAACCTTTCAGATTTAAATAATTCCATTAGCGAAATATTGGAAAGGGTAGATGTGAATAACCAAATGGTTATTGCTGATTTGGAAGATAGGAAAACAAACATTGAGTCCTCCTTCAGAAACCTTCCTGCCGCAGAGCAGAATTTGATTAGAATCCAGCGTCAACAAACCCTGACCGAGAATATTTATAATTTCTTATCTGAAAAAAGAGCTGAATCAGCAATATCTAAAGCCTCGAACACTCCGAGTAATAAGATCATTGAGTATGCAAAAGGGGGGTCCTTACAGGTAAGTCCTAACCCTTCAAGAAATTATTCAGCTGCGGCTTTTGCTGGACTTTTAATTCCGATTTTGTTCGTTTTCGTAAGGGAGTTTATCAAAACCAAGATTGATGAGCCTAAGTATCTGGAGAGACGATTAAAGTTCCCGGTTCTTTCAAATATCCTGTTTAATCAATCCAAAGAGAATTTAGTTGTCTTTAACTCAGGTAAATCAGGTATTACTGAGGGTTTCAGGTCGTTAAGGTCCAATATTAGGTTCCTAGTCCCAAAAGACAAGCAATTGACTTTCATGATTACTTCCACCATTTCGGGTGAAGGCAAGACATTTTGCGCTATGAATCTTGCTTCTGTGTATTCCCTAACTGGGAAGAAGACAGTTCTGATAGGTTGTGATATGAGAAAACCCAAGATTTTTGATGACTTTCAATTGGAAAACGATATAGGCCTGTCGTCCTACCTCAGCGGGCAGGAAACGGATTGGAAGAAGATTGTGAAACCTACCAAATACGACAATCTTGACTTGTTACTTTCTGGACCTATTCCTCCTAATCCATCAGAGCTTTTGTTTTCGGTGGACTTTGAAAAGCTCATTAAAGATTTGAGAAAATCTTATGATGTGGTGATTTTGGATACACCGCCTGTTGGTTTGGTGTCTGAAACCCTGGATTTAATCTCTCAAGTAGACTTTACACTATTTGTCTTTAGGCAAGGGTATAGCGACAAAGCTTTTGTTGATGCTGTAAATAGCCTGAGGGACCAGAAAGGAATTAAAAATATATATGGAATCTTCAATGGCCTTGATGCTACTAAACTAGCATACGGAGGATATGGTTATTCTTATGGCTATGGTTATGGCTATTACGAAGAGGATAAAAAGAAGAGAAGAAGGTTCGGTTTTTAAACTCAAGAATTGAAAAGTTTCATAAATAAATACTTCAAGTACTTCGCCTTTTTTTACGAGTACTTAGGGTACAAAGTGTTTATCCTGATCATCTCTAGCCTAATTGTAGGTGTATTAGATGGTTTCGGTCTTGCCTTGTTCATTCCAATTTTCACCATGGCCGCCGAAGGATTTACTCCTGAAAGTAGGGAGGCTTTGGGTAACCTTGATTTTCTCCTTGACTGGATAGAAAAATTAGGGTTTGGCTTGAGTTTGAATGTCATCTTAGTTGTGATGGTCTGCCTTTTCTTCTTTAAGTCCATCATTAAGTTTTATGATGGAATTTGGAAGACTAAACTCCAAATGGAGTTTGTAAAAAAGCTCAGATATGAGATGGTCGATGGAATGGGTGGAATGAGCTACAAAAACTTCCTGAATCTGGATGCAGGTAAAATCCAAAATACTCTCTCTGGAGAGGTTTTT
>CAZLUY010000552.1:0-2334 GCA_964562785.1 uncultured Limnohabitans sp.
GATTGCTACAAGACTAGGAGAACTTGAAGTGGGAGGTCAAATTACCGCGGCTGATTGGAACCCAGAAACTTCATCCCTAATACTTCTTGGATATAAATTGAATTCATTCGCCTCCACAGTTTTCTCTTGGGAAATATCTGATTTTGAGGGATCACTCCCATTAAGTGGTACTAAAAGAAGATACAATTTGGGCAGTCCCCTCAACCTTGGCCAAACTGAAGGAATAGCATTCAAATCAATCAAAGATATTTTGCTTTCCGCTGAGGGAGTTTCCCAAGGCCCATTCGAGGTAGGCCCTTCACTTTATGAATTTAGTTTGCCTTTGGAAAATTAATCGAAGGCACTGGCCTTCTTTGCATTCTTGCGAATAACACTATCCAGTTCCGTAGCCAAAGGCTTGAGGTGGGAGAAATACATCTTGTTCTCCACATCCAACTGATCTTCATCAATTAAGTCTAACAGACCTAGCATGGATGAAAGCGGAGATCTAAGGATGTACGATGGCTTTAATGCAATCTCCTTGAGCCTCTCGTTCTCCTTTTGGAGATCATTAAGCATTTCACGAGTTGGTGGCTTAACAGCCTGAACCAAGACAAATAGCTTCCCAGTATCTGTATTGATAATTGACCCTAAACTTAAGGACAAGAAATCCAGATTATTCCTTCCAAGATCTAGTCTAAAGTGGGCAATACCACCTTTTGTGTAGGACTCAAAGCGATCAAAAAACTCCCTTCCAAAACACTCAGGACGTTCACCCAATTCTGATTCCTCAGAAAAAGTCTCGCGATACAAATCTTTGGCCTTGAGATTCTGCTGCATCACGCAGCCTGATTCATTTAGTACCCAAATAGGAAGAGGAATTGCTGCAATTTGAGCGTCCGTCAAAACCTTTTCACCGTAATCGAGCACTTGAGTAGTCTTCCTTAAAACAAAGGCATGTGTCCTTTCTCCATCCTTGATCAACAAAACCTTAAACATTTTATCTCCAAGGTTAAGAACGGTATTGGTTGGAGTTATAAATTCTTCAGACTCAAGATTTTTAAATAATCTCTGATCCAACATTAGGCTCTTCAGGTTCTTACCTATCAGTCTGTCTAGATCAATACCTAATGCTTTTAGTTGAGGAGCATCTCCATCTTTTACCTTGAATTGAGCATCTAAAGAGATCTTTGCTTGAACAATAGAGTCCAAGAGATTTTTATTGGACCCTGGGTCAAGAGTATAATCTTTACGGATACCTACTCCTATCAAGCCCAGAATGTCCATCTCTTTATTGGTAGCAACAGTAAACTCCCAATTATAAGTATCACCTGAACTCATTTCAAACTCAGCCAAATGACTTGATTTAGGGGTCTGGATCACAACATCCAAAAAAGTAGAAAAGTCAGTTCTTGATTTTTCTCCTAGAACAGATAAAAAACTATGCCCTTCCTGGATTTTAGATTCCTCATAGAAGGAATGGTTTGCCTTCAACAGCACACCTTGAACATCCAGGATGGCGACCTTAAAAAGTCTCGACTCGATTAAAAAATCTGGAGTCAACTGATCGATATTTATAGAAGTTATCACCTTTTCTATTGAGCAATGCTCATTAATTAGAGATTTTCAATTCGAAAGATGTTTAAAATTTTCTTAAATAAAAAACCATAAAAAACGAATAAAAATATTTCAAATTGTCTTTTACAGAATATTTTACTGTTTATAGAAATGAAAAAGTAGCTGAAGAAATAAAAAATGCTTTTCATCCCTGAAAAGCATCACCTAACTTTTTTTGAAATTTTAGACCAGAATTGAGCTAAAGTCCATGTAATCAATCTCTTTGACCAATAATATCATTGCATCGGCGTATTCTTGTTTGCATGCGTGTACTTCAAATGGTAGGTCAGAATTTTCTGAATCCTTTATTTCTAATGACCCGAATAGTCGGGAAAGCTCTAGCATAGAATCTGACTTAATGGACACACAGTCAGAACTGGAGTTTAGTTTTTCAATAAGGAAGTTGGCAGAGTTGGATTGTATCTTCATTGTGCTAAAATTAGGCTTAAAGGTAGGTAGTCTCTATAGACGAAAAATACCCAGTACTGGGTATTTTTTTACTGATTTTATTCCACATGAAAATTATTTTAAAAAATTCCTTCTTAGGGTCTGATTTCGCTTTTTAATCTAGATTCATTTGGTATATATTTGCACCACCAAAAAGGAAGATGTCCTTTTAAATTATACACAGAGAGTTGGGTGAGTGGCTTAAACCAGCAGTTTGCTAAACTGTCGTACGGGTCAAACCGTACCGGGGGTTCGAATCCCCCACTCTCTGCAGATACCGTTCGGGGTGTA
>CAZLUY010000553.1:0-1725 GCA_964562785.1 uncultured Limnohabitans sp.
TTCTGCTTGGGTTTGTCCTCCTTCTGGTGTCCATCTAGCAGATATTGTTAAACGCCCCTCAAATGGGATGTCACCAAAAGCTGCCGCTTCCAATGCTAGTCCCGCTCTGACTTTTAAGTTTACTGTCCAGGGTGAAATTACGTTGGTTAACTCGATTAGATCTCCCTTATCATCTCTGTATTCTACCTTATTGATTGTAGCTCCATTAATGGCTTCCACGGTATAAGTAATATCATACATCAATCTCTCTGGCTCATCATCACCTGAACATGAGAATAGAAACAAAGTCAAAATAATTAATAGATACTTTTTCATGATTTTTGGATTAAGATGTTCAACGTTCTGCTCCGAAGCTATCAAAAGGCATATTTGAAACTTCTATGTTTCGGTAAATGGCCAATTTTAAGGGATGACTAACCGATTATAACCCCTAAGTTGAAAAAGGTTAGAAATCTGTATTATGGCCTATATCAAAATAGAAAAAGCATAGAATAAAAAAAAACCGGAGCTTTCACCCCGGTTTCATATTCGATTTAATGGTATCAGTTCACTGAAATATTCGATGTCCAAATAAAGCGTTTTCCATTCGCTCCCATATGATCAACTGCGAAGGTCAGTGGGCCAAACTTTTGTTCATTTTCCCAAGTCCAGGTAGCTCCTTGCTCGCCATTACCTCTTCTGAAAGTCCACTCTAGAATTTTGTTGTTCTCATCTATATAGAGGTCATAGGCATCACCAGGTGTGTATCCATCCTCATTGTTATATAGAATAATCAACTTGGTAGAGTTAGTACCCTTGAGAGGAGAGGCAACATTCTCTTCGATTTCGAATGTGTAACCAGTATCCCATGCTAATTGAAATGGCATCATGGCCCAGTATTTATCATTGATGAACGCTCTATGACCATCAGGCATGTTTTCAGCCGTTAAGCTAAACTGATAGCTGGTGTCAGCATCTGAGTAGTCAACAGTCTGTGCTACTCGATCCCACATAAAGGTTCTGGATAGTACATTCACAGAATCCCTCTGCACATTCCATGTGAATCCAAGGGTATTCACTTCATCCATTTTATCGAAACCATAAGCCATGGCAACTTTCATAGGAAGAGTATCTGGGACAGTGTCTTTTGGTTGGCAGGCAAAAAGAATTCCTGCGAAAAGAAGGGCAATTGTAATTTTTCTCATGTTGGTGGTTTTTGAGCAAATTTAACCTTTCGGAGTTCAGGATTGTTTATTCTTCCAAAGAATCCTGAAACAAAACTTAACAAAAAAGCCCTTTTCAATTATCGAAAAGGGCTTTTGGTTTCGGTTAGTATTATTTATACCGCTGCTGTGCTTAGCTTTTTCATCGAAGGAGAAAACTTCGTAAGCGTAATTCCATCCACAGCAGCTTCATATTCTTCCATGGTAGGAGTTCTACCTAGGATGGTAGAAAGTACCACCACAGGAGTAGAGGAAAGTAGAGATTCACCCTTCTTTTCGCCTGAGTCTTTTACCACTCGACCCTGGAAAAGTCGGGTAGAAGTCGCCATCACGGTATCACCCGGTTCGGCTTTCTCCTGATTACCCATACAAAGGTTACATCCAGGTCGCTCGAGGTAAAGCATGTTCTCATACTTGGTTCTTGCGAGGGCTTTTGGGTTATCATCGTTAAACTCAAATCCAGAGTACTTTCTTAGTACTTCCCAGTCGCCTTCTTCCTTCAATTCATCTACAATATTGTAAG
>CAZLUY010000554.1:0-1914 GCA_964562785.1 uncultured Limnohabitans sp.
ATCAGTATCGATTAGCGGACCTACATGATTTGACTCGTCCAAAGGATTACCAATGACAAGCTTTTGATAGGCTGAAGCCAATCTGTCTTTGACTTCATCAAAAACATCCTCATGGATAATCAATCTCCTTGTACTTGTACACCTCTGCCCGGCGGTTCCTACTGCTCCAAAGAGGGCTCCTCTAATTGCCATATCCATGTCAGCATCAGGAGTAATGATTATGGCATTGTTTCCACCCAATTCGAGCAAAGATCGCCCAAGTCTGGCACCTACTGCCTGACCGACTAGCTTCCCCATTCGAGTGGAACCAGTTGCTGAGACCAAAGGAACCCGACTATCATTTGATAGCATCTCCCCTACCTTATAATCGCCAATTACCAATGAAGAAACACCTTCAGGAAGACCATGATTCTTAAATATTTCACCAACAATATGCTGGCAAGCGATAGCTGACATTGGCGCCTTTTCAGATGGCTTCCACACACAAACATCCCCACAAACCCAAGCCAAAGCTGTATTCCAGGACCACACGGCTACCGGAAAATTAAATGCCGAAATTATTCCAACTACACCTAGTGCATGCCATTGCTCATACATGCGATGACCTGGCCTCTCAGAGTGCATGGTCAATCCATATAACTGCCGAGAAAGACCAACCGCAAAGTCACAGATATCAATCATCTCCTGTACCTCTCCTAATCCCTCCTGGTATGATTTACCCATTTCGTAGGAAACCAACTTCCCAAGGTCTTCTTTTACTTCCCTTAAGGCATTGCCAATTTCTCGCACAATCTCACCCCTTTGAGGGGCGGGAATTAACCTCCACTTTTCAAATGCCATTTGGGCTTGAGAAATCACTTGCTCATAGCCATCCTTATCCGTGATTTGAACTTTTCCTATCAATTCACCATCGGCGGGTGAATAGGAAGAAATAGATTCCTGACCTGTATTTATCCACTCGGTACCGGTCGATGTACCAAGATTTTCTGCCTTTATCCCTAGGCGCTCTAAGGACTCTTTCATTCCAAAAGTGTTCGACATGTTTATTCGGGTTTTGTTGTTTGCCAAAGCTAAAAAAAACCCCTGAAAGGGATTAGAAAAAAAGAAATATCCGATGAGTGCATTGGTGAGCTAAAGAGGTATTCATGTTTCCGAAAAGCAATATCTTGCAATTCGAAATACATCAATCACAGACAATCTGGGCATGAAGATTAAGATGGTGGACCTAAAGTCCCAATACGATTTGATAAAAGATGAAGTGGATTCAGCTATTCAAAATGTAATTGATACCTCCGCTTTTATAAATGGCCCCTCTGTTCAGGACTTCAGAGAGAACCTCAAGGAGTATACGGGAGCTAAATATGCGATCACATGCGGGAATGGAACCGACGCTCTCCAACTGGCCCTCATGGCATTAGATTTCAAACCCGGAGACGAAGTAATCGTCCCGGCTTTTTCCTACGTCGCCACTGTGGAAGTAATCGTCCTTTTAGGAATGAAGCCTGTTTTTGTAGAAGTCACACCAGACACCTTTGATATTGATCTTAATCAACTGGAGTCAAAAATCAGCAATAAGACAGTCGGTATTATCCCGGTACATCTCTACGGGCAATGCTCCAATCTTGAACCGTTATTGGAAATTGCCCAAAAACATAATCTAAAAGTTGTTGAAGATACTGCGCAGGCTTTGGGGGCCGTTTATAATTTCTCAGATGGTAGTTCGAGAAAAGCAGGAACCATAGGAGATATTGGAACCACTTCTTTTTTCCCCTCCAAGAACTTAGGCTGCTATGGTGATGGTGGTGCTATCTTCACTAATGACGATGCCCTGGGCGAAAAACTATGGATGCTTGCTAATCACGGTCAAAAAGTAAAGTATCACCATGATATCATTGGTGTGAATTCCAGATTGGA
>CAZLUY010000555.1:0-1908 GCA_964562785.1 uncultured Limnohabitans sp.
AACTCAAGAGTATCTTGTGTAGCAATTTGTAAGTCCTCCTCTGGTTGGCAGGAATACAAAAAAATACCTGTGCAGAGGGCTAAAAGCCCAACTTTTTTAAAATTTCTAATCTTCATACTTATACTGGTTAATGGTTGATAAGCATAAATTAGAAATATTATGTGAATAAATATAATTTATCCACTAAAAGGTTTTGTCCTTGAAATCCGGTTTTAAACGGCAATAGTTTCCAGTATCCTAATTATTGGAACTCATTTATTATGGTAGGATCATTAATCATTCGTCCAGCTCTGATTTTATGATCTAATGTAGATCCATGATCTTGTCGATCTAGCTTTTCAAATCTTCCTGAAGTATTAACCCCTGTGATTGATTGGATAGCTGTTCTTAGAAGTTGTTCATTCACATCTCCTAGTGGAAGAAGCCTTTCTTCAATCTCACGTGCAGTGATATCAGGGGTGAATCCATCACCGTAATCTGATTCATCTAAACTGTTGGAACTTCTAGTTACAATTGGCAAGATTCCATAAAGATTCTCTGGATTTTCTTCATCCTGAAAAGGAATCGAGCCTACATTTTTACCCACTGTTTGATCTCCAATAATAAATACATTCATGTATGGCCTCAGTCCGTTAATGATCAATTCTGATGCTGATGCAGTTCTGGCTGATGTCAGAATATAGATCCTGTTGCCTTCCAACGAGCTCCCAAGGTTTTCTGCTTTATTCCGAAATGTGTTTTGAATGTTTTGGAGCTGCTCAAAACCCATCAGAAAATCGTTGTAGGTAGTTTTAGAGAATACATCCTGATCGGTCACATTCGGAGCGATCAAACTTGCGAGGTTAATTGCAGAACTAACAAAACCACCACCATTGTATCTCAAATCCAGGATTAGATGATTGATGCCCTGAGATTTGAATGAGCCAAAAATCCGATCCATTTCCTGATCGTATTCATTGGAGTTGACTTGGGATCCTGGGGAAAAGAAGTGATAAATGGCATAACCTATCTTATCGTTTCCTATGGTATACACCGAATCAAGGAAATTTGGATTCTCTGCTAACTGGATTGGCGTAAGTGATAACTCCGGCTGTATCTGATAGGCCTCCAAATCTTCTCTATATCTACCATAGATTAATGTATGAGGCTCGTCAATTTGCCCTAATAGATCACGGAAATTATCTAAAGTTAATTCAGTACCATTGATCTCGAAAATAGCGTCACCCCTTGTGAGCCCCGCTTCCTCGGCAGGGCTATCACGTTTGACATAAGTTATTTCTGCTCGAACATTTGACTCACCTTGTCTGTATAGGGTGAATTCATATCCGGCTTCAAGGGTTACCCCAGTAAGTTGCCCAATGAGGTCGTCGTAATTTGGATAGATCACAGAGAACCTGTCGGTAGGTCTATTTAATAGAGACTCGAAGTAATCTTCCGGATCACTATTCTCGTCAATAGGCGTTCCAATATCCTCCAACCACAAATAAGCCTCATTCATGATTCCTGAAATCCAGCGGTTTACGGCTGCATTTGATCCGGGATCTACCGGTGGTAGTGGGTCTTCGTCTGGATTACAAGCAATGATCAGGGATAGGGTGAGGGCCATAGCAAAAAGCCCAATTATTCTTCTTCTCATATTCTCCACGTTTGTTCTTTAGAACGAGGTAATTATAAACATGTTTATGGCAGAAGGCCTCTAGAAAGAGGATCCAAAGGACACGTCGTGCACTTTACTGTCCAGCAACTTACCACTTTCGCATTTCAGCACCCGGTATGGATACTTTTTAAGAAGGTCATGGTTGTGTGTGGCCATTAGGACAGCCGTTCCTTTTTTATTGATCTCCTGGAATAACTTGAATATTCCATCTGCAACATCAGGATCAAGGTTTCCTGTTGGTTCATCCGCCA
>CAZLUY010000556.1:0-1608 GCA_964562785.1 uncultured Limnohabitans sp.
CACCAATCATGATTTTTAGTAGAATCTGGTTCAACCACATCCTAAGCTTCACAGGCATCCATTTGGTTTGCTCCGCAACTTTATCCGAGGGTTTTCCAAAAAAGAACTTTGGGACGATTCTGTATCCTCTTCTCCAGCTTATGGCAGTCTTTTCTGAAACTCTTGAAGTTTCTACTGCCACATCACAAGCGGAATTTCCACCACCAATTACAAGAACCTTCTTGTCTCTAAAAGGCTCAGCTTTTTTGAAATTATGGGAATGAAGGAATTGGCCTGTAAATTCACCTGGGTATTCTGGGTATCTAGGCTTCCAGTGATGACCATTGCAAACTGCAAGATCAGTGAACGTCTCAGTATGCATTTCACCATCTTGTGAATAACTCACCTTCCATTCATTATCATTTATCCAATCACAGGATTCTATTAGAGTTCCAAAGCGTATGTGTGGGTATAAGTCAAACCTTTTTGCATAGGCTTGAAAATACCTTCTCAGTTCGTCATGTGAAGGGTAATCTGAGGTTTCTGGATCAAAATCTTCAAATGTGAAGTCCGCATACTGGGACAAGGTCTTAGATGAGATTACATGGGTAGTTTCGAAAACGCTTGAATGACTCTCCTCTTCCGAAAATATCCAGTTTCCTCCCACATCTTGATTTCTGTCGAATGCGACAGCTTCAATTCCTTTGTCCAGCAAATTCTTTAGAGCGGTTATTCCTGATGGACCAGCTCCAATTACAGCAACTTTTCGTTTCATTAATCTTCGAAATTTACCTCCAGGGCCTCCTTGTCCCATTTGGCTACTTTTGAAGCTGCATCATAGGTAGAATTCAGGAATTCTAAAAGCATCTTATTACCGTCGGGGGCTTTCTGCACAGCTTCATATGGAAGCATGAACTCACCTAGATCCTTATTCCAATAAGCCTCTTTGGGCTTGACTTTCTTTTTGCTAAATGCTTCAACATTAGGGTAGATGTAAGCATAAAAGGAGGGTACAGGAAAATCTGAATTACCCGGCCAGAAACCTACGCTATATAATTCATGTGAATATGCCTCTTGCATGACATTCAATGGCATATTTGGCATCTGTCCTTCAAACTTCGGAGCTTTCCTGCCAGAGAATCGGGTATAGGCCAAATCAAATGAGCCCCAGAAGAAATGAACAGGACTGCATTTTCCAGCGAAGCCTTCACCGAATTCTAGATAGGTTCTTTTTATGCAAATCAGGGCTTTCCAAAGGTTACGAGCAGACGCAGGGTGATAGGGGAGTCTAGCCGTGTTTTTGATAAATGGGATAGCCTCCGGAAGCTCGTTGGGACTTCCATGAATTTTCACCTCAATTCCCAGGTATTCAAGTTTTTCCATCAGCTGCTCGTAGAAACTAGCTACGGTTTGGCCACCCAGGGCAAATTTATCTTGCCTGCCCGAAGACGTCTTGATTTTCAATTCATGACGATTGAAGTCGAATCTAATTTCAAAAATCCCTCCAGGATAAGGAGTGGGACCTGTAGTAAGACCTTCTGAATTGATATATAGAGTGACATGCCAGGAATGATTCTTTTTTGGAGATAGCTTTAAGCGCACTTTCCCAACTATCTGAGTCCATTGATG
>CAZLUY010000557.1:0-11970 GCA_964562785.1 uncultured Limnohabitans sp.
CTTTTCAGAATGGACACTAGGATTGGGTCATGATTTGACTATCGCCCATCCTGAAGGATATGAACTGCATTCCTCTTTTACTAAGGGGGCTAAAATTGAGCATGATCAAGCTAAAGCATTAGAGGAAGCTGATTTCGTATACGTGAAAAATTGGTCCTCATTTGAGGATTATGGTAAGACTCTTCCTGTAGCTGGAGATTGGATGCTGAGTGAGGAAAAGCTAAAGAATGCACCAAATGCCAAGGTAATGCATTGCTTACCGGTTCGTAGGAATGTGGAATTATCGGATGAAATTCTTGATAGTGAAAGGTCTTTGGTACAGAAACAAGCTGCCAATCGGGTCTTTGCTGCACAGGCTGTGCTAAGTCATTTGTTGGATCATGAAATTGGAGCAAAATGAAGATCAGCATCATAAAAATTGGAGGAAACGTTATCGACTATCCTGGCAAACTGGAGGCATTTTTAGATCAGTTCGCCAAATTCCCTGGACAGAAAATCCTTGTTCATGGAGGGGGCGTAATGGCTTCAAGATTTGGTGAATCATTAGGCGTAATGCCTGAAATGGTTGACGGACGAAGAATCACCGATGAGGACACCCTCGATGTAGTGACCATGGTCTATGCAGGTTTGATCAATAAAAATATTGTGGCAGACCTACAGAGCCTAAAGTTGAATGCCATTGGACTTACAGGTGCTGATGGCAATATCATAAGGTCCATAAAACGTCCTGTAAAGGATATTGATTATGGCTTTGTAGGAGATATAGTCGAGGTAAATACCCCAATGCTTAGCAAGATGCTGGAGATTGGGCTCACCCCTATTTTGAGTGCGATCACTCATGATAAGAAAGGCCAATTGCTTAATACAAATGCCGATACTATTGCATCAGCCTTGGCTACTAGCCTGGCCTCCGAGCATGAAGTAAATCTCTATTTCTGCTTCAATAAAGCAGGTGTCCTTATTGATGAAAGAAATGAGAACTCCATTATCCCTTTAATCAATGAGGATATATATCAGGAATTGAAAAAGGAGAATGTTATTCATTCAGGTATGATTCCCAAACTAGATAATGCTTTTGAGGCACTTCAGAAAGGCGTGAATAATGTCTGGATAGGTAAATCTGAAAATTTAATCCTGGCCTCTAAAGGAAAGTTATCAGGTACAATCATCGAAAAACACCGATATGATTTGTACTAATGGAATCTATTGAATCATATTCAAAGGAGGCCCTTGATCTCCTCAAGAAACTCATTGAGATTCCCTCATTTTCAAAAGAAGAGAATAAGACCGGGGATTTACTAGAAGAGTTTTTCCATTCTCAATCAATTGAGACAAAGAGATTTGGAAACAACGTAATCGCTCTTCCAAAGGAATTTAATCCTGATAAAAGCACGGTTTGGCTCAACTCTCATCATGACACTGTAAAGCCCAATAAGGGATATACACTCGACCCTTTCAAGGCAAAGATTGAAGACGGAAAATTATATGGTTTAGGATCAAATGATGCGGGTGGATGTCTTGTAAGCCTTATAGCGACATTTTGCTTTTTCTACGACAAGGAAGTTCCAGTCAACTCATTTCTAATTGCTAGTGCCGAGGAGGAAATATCTGGTAAAAACGGAATCTCGTCCATCATTCAAGAGCTACCTGAATGTGAGTTAGCTATCGTAGGTGAACCAACCTTGAATGAAGCTGCAGTTGCAGAAAAAGGGCTCATGGTAATCGACGCTAAGGTTAGAGGAAGAGCTGGACACGCTGCCAGAGATGAGGGAGTCAATGCACTCTATGAAGCGCTGGATGATTTGAATAAAATTCGTGAATTTGAATTCACGAGAAAGTCTGAATTTCTCGGTAAGTCTAAGGTTTCAGCCACGATTATCCAATCCGGAACTCAACACAATGTGGTTCCAGATCGATGCAATTATACATTGGATGTAAGGGTCACAGATGCATACAACCTTTCTGAAGCACTTGAGGAATTAAAGAAAAATCTTTCTGCTGAACTGACGCCAAGGTCCATGCGGCTTCAGTCGTCAAAACTTCCAAATAATCATCCAATTCAGGGAGTCTTGGACAAAATGAGGATTAAAAAATATGGAAGCCCTACCCTCTCAGATCAGGCACTTATACCTTTTCCAAGTCTAAAAATGGGACCTGGAGATTCTTCGAGATCGCATTCAGCAAATGAGTTCATCTATGTTCACGAGATTGAAGGAGGAATTCGGAATTACATACAACTACTTGAAAACTATTTCCACGAAAAACTACAAAAATGAAAATCTGGCAAAAGGATAAGTCAAACCTGGAAGAGGTTCAAAAATTCACTGTTGGAAGAGATCTTGAATTTGACCAATTGCTTGCCCCTTTTGATGTAATCGGATCGATGGCGCATGCCCATATGCTTGAGGAAATTGGTCTTATTACTAAAGAGGAAAACTCGACCCTTCAAAAGGGCCTAAAAGAAATTTTAGATGAGGTCAGAGATGAGATTTTCTTACTGCCAGATGATGTAGAAGATGTCCACTCTTATGTTGAGTTTTTGCTTACGGAGCGATTCGGTGATGTAGGAAAGAAGCTTCATAGCGGAAGAAGTAGAAACGATCAGGTTTTAGTGGATTTAAAGCTTTTTTATCGGGATGCGATACAAGACTTAGTAATTGAAACCAATCGATTATTTGACTTACTGATCTCATTGGCAGATAAGCATAAAGGGGATCTGATGCCCGGATACACCCACACTCAATTAGCAATGCCTTCCTCCTTTGGCTTGTGGTTTTCTTCTTTTGCAGAAGGACTTTCAGAAGACATGGATTTGATGAAGTCAGCATTCAAACTGTCAAATAAAAACCCCTTGGGCTCTGCAGCAGGCTACGGCTCTAGTTTTCCTCTCAATAGAACATTGACAACAGAATTATTGGGTTTTGAAGATCTTCACCATAATGTAATCAACGCTCAAAATAGCCGGGGAAAAACCGAGAAGACATTAGCCTTTGCGATGTCTGGTATCGCTTCCACTCTCAATCGCCTGGCTTCTGATATATGCATTTACATGAATCAGAATTTTGGATTCCTGACTTTCCCTGATGAGCTGACAACAGGAAGCAGCATCATGCCTCACAAAAAGAATCCCGATGTCTTTGAGTTAATTCGCTCTAAAACAAATCAAATCATCGCTATTCCAGGAAATCTGAGCCTGATCCTGACAAATTTGACAACAGGCTATCACCGAGATTTACAGCTCTTGAAAGAAGATATTTTTCCAGGAATGGAGAAACTCAAAAGCTGTCTACAGATGACAACCTTTATGTTAGAATCGGTTAAAATTCAAAAGGATATACTTGAAGACGGTAAGTATAAGCATCTTTTCTCAGTGGAATCCGTGAATGAATTAGTCCTTAAAGGAGTACCCTTCAGAGATGCTTATAGACAAGTTGGTTTGGATATAGAAAACGGAAACTATAACCCAAATCCAAAGGATTTAGAACACTCACACGAAGGCAGCATTGGAAATTTGAATCTCAACGAGATTAGATTGAAGATGCAAAAAGTAGTTGAATCTTTTGATTTTCAATTAGTTGAAGACTCTATAAATAGACTTATTGAAAAAAATTAAAAAATTTGGGGAATAGGAATTTTGAAATTCAAATAAACTCCTATTCCTTTGAATTATCCTTTCGCAGATTTTTTGTGTGAGGATTTATAAAGAAGAGGTGAGAGACAGGCTCGATGACCCTCTGGCAACCTGGAAAGCCCAAGGTGCCAATTCCTGCCGGTTGAGATGGTCTCAATTGGAACTATAAATTCTTAGCCTGATGAAGAGGATCAATAACCCTCAATTTTTCATTCGACTCGTTTTTAGCAGCCTTAAGGTTGGCTATAGGGATTTGTTGGTTCCATCCATTTCTCGGATCAGCAATCTTATTTTATTATTTACTAACTCTATAAAACCTACAAATTATGTCGACTTATCATTTTGACACACTTCAACTTCATGCTGGACAGGAACCAGATGCATCTACCAATGCCAGAGCGGTTCCCATTTATCAAACAACCTCTTTTGTCTTTGACTCAGCTGAGCATGGCGCCAATCTCTTTGGCTTAAAAGAATTCGGAAACATCTACACTCGAATCATGAATCCTACGACGGATGTTTTCGAGAAAAGAATTGCTGCTTTGGAAGGTGGTGTATCAGCATTGGCAACAGGTTCAGGACAAGCAGCTCAGTTCCTTGCCCTGAACAATATTCTTCAAGCTGGTGACAACTTTGTTTCCTCCCCTTTCTTGTATGGAGGAACATACAACCAGTTCAAAGTCGCATTTAAAAGACTGGGTATTGAGGCGAGATTCTCAGAAGGCGGTGATCCCACGGACTATGAAAAGTTAATCGATGAGAGCACTAAAGCCATCTATTTAGAAACCATTGGTAATCCTGAATTCAATATTTCTGATTTCGACGCCATTGCTGCGATTGCGCAGAAACATGACATTCCACTTGTTGTTGACAATACTTTTGGAGCTGGAGGATTCCTATTCAGACCTATTGAACATGGTGCATCGGTGGTAACTTCTTCTGCCACCAAATGGATTGGAGGTCATGGTACTTCCATCGGCGGGGTGATTGTAGATGCTGGAAATTTCAACTGGGGCAATGGTAAATTCCCTCAATTCTCTGAACCATCAGAGGGTTATCATGGCCTTAATTTTTGGGAGACTTTTGGAGAAGGAAATCCACTAGGCCTACCAAATGTGGCGTTTGCCATCCGCGCAAGAGTAGAGGGGCTTCGTGATTTCGGTCCTGCCTTGAGTCCATTTAATTCTTTCCTTTTATTACAAGGGCTGGAAACCTTATCCCTCAGAGTTCAGAAAACTGTTGATAATGCTTTGGAGGTTGCAAAGTGGCTAGAAAAGCATCCAATTGTTGAAAAAGTAAACTACCCTGGTCTTGAGTCTTCTCCATATCATGAGCTTGCAAAAAAGTACTTGAAACATGGCTTTGGAGGCGTACTCTCCTTCACAATCAAAGGAGATAAAGAGCAGACATCATCTGTTATTAATAATCTCGAATTGATATCTCATTTAGCGAATGTTGGAGATGCTAAGACCTTGATTATTCAGCCTTCTGCAACAACTCATCAGCAGCTTTCTGATGAAGAACAATTGGCAGCCGGTGTAACTCCTACCATGCTACGATTATCCGTTGGATATGAGCATGTTGGCGATATCATAAGTGATCTAGAACAGGCGTTCGCAAAAATTTAAAGAAATAAATGAATCTAAAATTTCAGGAAACATTGGTTTCTATGCACAAGGGTAAATTACATTCCTCAAAAGGTCTTCAATTAGAATCAGGTGAAAGACTAGAAGAGTTTGATATTCAGTATACTACATATGGAGAATTGAATTCAAAGAAGGACAATGTAATTTGGGTTATTCATGCACTCACTGGAGACTCAAATCCGGTGGAATGGTGGAGTGGATTGGTGGGTGAAGACAAGTTCTTTGACCCTGCCAAGCACTTCATCGTTTGTGCAAACCTGTTAGGATCTTGCTATGGAAGTACAAACCCACTGAGCACCAAACCTGGTTCAGAGGAAGCTTACTATTATGATTTTCCGGAGTTGACTACGAGGGATTTGGCTGAAGGTCTTGATCAATTGCGTCTTCATCTTGATCTTGATTATGTCCATACGCTAATCGGAGGATCCTTAGGTGGACAGGTTGCACTGGAATGGGCCTGGTCCTTGGGCAGAAAACTTGAGAACCTTGTCGTGTTAGCAAGTACGGCCAAGACTTCTCCATGGACTATTGGATTCAATGAAACCCAGCGAATGAGTCTTGAAGCAGATGCTACTTGGGGAGAAAAAATAGCCAATGCTGGTCAGGTTGGGCTTAAGGCAGCTAGAGCTATCGCTATGCTAAGCTATCGCCACCCAATTGATTTCGATATTAAGCAGAATGATTCTGATGAAAAACTGGACGGTTATAGAGCCTCTTCTTATCTGAGGTACCAAGGTCAAAAACTTGCAGAACGCTTCAATGCCCTCTCCTATTGGCTCTTATCCAAAACCATGGACAGCCATGATATTGGGAGAAACAGAGGCGGAGCCGAAAAAGCAGTCGGAGATATCGAAGCTAGAGTGCTAGCCATAGGCGTAAATTCCGATCTACTATTCTTGTCTAGTGAATCACAATTCATTGCAAGGAATGCAAAGAGGGGCACTTATAAAGAAATCCAATCTACAGCTGGACATGATGCCTTCTTGATTGAATTTGAGCAATTATCTGGGCTATTAGGCGCCTTCTATTTAGAAGGACATTAGTGCTCAATCCTTTATTCTAGTCCATTCTACTGTCTTCCCTACAAAGGAAAAACCTATATAACCCTTGACTTCCAAAATGTCAGGGGTTTGTAGTTTAAGTTCGCAAGAGTAGGTCTTTCCTGATTCAGGATCGTAGATTTCTCCATTGTCCCACTCCCCTTTTTTGTATCTGAGCCCTTCAAGGATATGTAAACCTTTTAAAGGTCTTGACCGCAAGTCAGGGTCAGAGTTATTATCATCATAGAATGGGCCCTCTCCATTTTCTTCACGCGTTACAGAGATTATTTTCCCAATGAATTCACCATCCTCCTTAACAATTTCAATTTTTGCAGACTTTTCTGTGTTGTACCAGGTGCCTAGAATATCATCTTCGGATTGAGCTCGGGCAAACTGTGTCAAAAACACTAAAAAAATAAGCGTGAGAATCGATTTAGCAGATTTCATGATTAATCTTGTGGTTAAGAAGTGAGAAACGAATTTCGAATAAAACCAAATGAAAACAGAGTCCATTCAGCTTAGTCATGATAATTTAATCTTGGAACTGCTTAAAGAAAAGGTTGTTTGGCTCCCAGAACAAAAGATTATTCTTCTTGCTGATCTGCACTTTGGCAAAGCATCTCACTTTAGAAAAGCCGGCATCCCAATTCCAGAGCAAATACATCATCAGGATTTAATCAATCTTGAATATCTAATTGAAAAATACAGTCCTAAGCAATTCTTCTTTCTTGGTGATATTTTCCATAGTGACTTTAATGACCAGTGGCATGTTCTAAACGACTTCCTTCAAAATTTTGGGAATATCGAATTTCACCTGGTCTTAGGGAATCATGACATCCTATCAGATGAGATTTACAAGAACTCTTGTTTTGTGATTCATGAAGGTCCCATTGCTCTTTCAAATTTGATTTTGTCTCATGAACCCATGGAAAAAATCGCCAAAGGACATTTAAATATCTGTGGTCATATTCATCCAGGAATCAGATTGAACGGCAGGGCAAAAAAATCTATAAAACTGCCTTGTTTCTATCTGGAGCCAGGCCAATTGGTATTACCTGCCTTTGGTCATTTTACTGGATTAGCTGTCGTTTCACCCTCTGAAGAAGCTGAGATTTATGGAATTGGTCCGGAAAGCTTGATTAAGCTTTAGGATGTGTTAGGATTGGCAAAATCCTTGTAGTAATCTTTCTTTTATCACAACAGATATTATGGCAAAAGCTACCAGAAAAAAGAAAAGATTAGGATACTTCAAGTTTGGCAGCGTTCTATTCAGTATCACCCTATCTCTTTTTATTGTTGGTCTTTTCGGAGTCATCTTAATTCAAGCAAAAAGCTTGACCACTATGATTCGGGAAAATGTAGAAATTCAGGTATTCCTGGATAAAAAGCTGACCAACGACCAGATTGAAGAAATTCGATCAAGCATTTCTGGAAAGCCATATATACTAACGAAAGCAGATACTCTAGCAATGCGCTATGTTTCTAAAGAAGAAGCAGCTGCAACATTTATAGAGAGTACTGGAGAAGACTTCACACAATTTCTTGAGGATAATCCTCTTCGAGATAGCTTTGTCCTCATCATCGCTGAAGAGTTCCAAACTAGTGAACAGCTTACAGAAATTGTGGCTGGTCTGGAAAAGCAAAAAGGAGTATTTGAAGTATCCTATATGACGGACCTGGTAGATTCAATTAATAGAAACTTACTCAAAGTAAGCCTTGTATTAGGAGGATTTATTCTGATTCTGATTATCACTGTTGTCATGTTGATCAATAATACCATTCGTCTTGCTTTGTTCTCCCAGCGTTTCTTGATCCGATCCATGCAGCTTGTAGGTGCTACAAGAAGTTTTATCAGAAAGCCATTTCTTTCTAGAGCTTTTCTTTTTGGAATTTTAGCGGGATTCTTTGCTTCAGTTATCCTGTTCGTTCTTGTTAATTATACACAAGCTAACATAGAAGGCTTTGCTCTTTTGCAAAACCAAGAGTTACTATTCATGTTGTTTGGTTTATTGGTGTTTACTGGGGGAATATTGTCAGTATTCAGTACCTTGCGCGCCGTAAACAAGTATCTTAACATGTCCCTGGACGAATTATATTAAGATGAGCAAATCAACATTTCCATTTTCGAAAAAGAATTACCGATTTATGTGGATCGGTATTGCGTTAATCATTCTAGGGTTCACCATCATTGGACTTGATTCAGAACCACATGGAAATGGGTTTTTGGGGCTTACACTTGGTCCACTAACCGTACTAGCAGGCTTCATTTTCGAATTCTTTGCCATTTTCGCTAAAGGCGAAGACAAGTAATCCATGGAACTTATTGACGCAATCATCCTTGGTATTATCCAGGGATTAACGGAGTTTTTACCTGTTTCTTCCAGTGGACATCTCGAACTTGGGAAAGCTATTCTTGGAGAAAATAAACTTCCGGCTGAAAGCCTGCTTTTCACCGTCGTCGTTCACTTTGCCACTGCTCTAAGTACTTTGGTAGTTTTTCGGAAAGATATAGTCGAAATACTACAAGGGCTTTTCAAATTTAAAAAGAACGAAGAAACTCTTTTCGTTGGAAAGATTATCATTTCGATGATTCCAGCTGCATTGGTTGGTGTTTTGTTTGAAGAGCAATTGGAATCACTATTTGGAGGAAAGATTGTCTTCGTAGGATTCATGCTAATTCTGACGGCCCTCCTACTCTTCCTTGCCGACAAGGCCAAGTATACCAATAAGCCAGTTGGTTTTATGCAGGCATTTATTGTTGGTATTTCTCAAGCTATTGCCATCCTACCAGGAATTTCCCGATCCGGGGCGACCATTTCTACTTCAGTGCTACTAGGCATAGATAAAAACAAAGCCGCTCGTTTTTCTTTCCTGATGGTTATCCCTTTAATCTTTGGAAAAATAGCCAAAGACATAATGGATGGCGCATTGTCTTATGAGACCGAGGGTTTTGGCTTTTTACTTGCAGGCTTCCTTGCTGCTTTCATTTCTGGTATTCTTGCTTGCACCTGGATGATCAAATTAGTGAGGCAAAGCAAATTGGTTTATTTCTCTATTTATTGTTTGATTGTAGGCCTCATCGCTATTATTGGAGGATTCTATCTATAAAATGAACGAGCCTTACGGAGAACTCTTTTTAGTAGACAAGCCCTTGGAATGGACTTCTTTTGACGTAGTCAAGAAGATTCGAAATGCCTTAAAGATTAAGAAAGTTGGACACGCTGGGACTCTGGATCCTTTAGCTACAGGCTTATTAATCATCTGTGCTGGCAAAATGACCAAACAGATAGAACGGTTTATGGGTCAGGAAAAGGAATACGTTGGAACCTTTGAACTAGGTGCGACCACTGAATCCTTTGATCTCGAACAACCTGTACAAAAAGTCGCCGACACCAATCACCTAAGCTCTGAAGTTGTAAAGCAGGCCATTAGCACTTTTCGCGGTAATATTCTTCAGATTCCTCCCATGCACTCTGCGATAAAGGTTGATGGAAAGCGAGTGTATGAATCTGCGCGAAAAGGCAAGACAGTTAAAATGGACCCTCGACCGGTCGAAATAAAGATTTTTGAGTTGGTGAAATTTGAAAACCCAACGGTACATTTCAGAGTAGTATGCTCGAAAGGAACCTACATCCGAAGTCTTGCAAGAGATCTAGGTGAAAAGCTAAATGTAGGAGCCTATATGAGTAGTCTTAGAAGAACCAGAATTGGAGATTTTTCTATATCTGAAGCTCATGATTTAAAAGAATTAATTGAGGACATAAAAGCCCGCCCTAATGAAAATCTATGAAGGATTGGTTGACCTGCCAGATATTCCATCTCCTGTTGTCACAAGCGGGACTTTTGATGGAGTGCATCTAGGGCATCAGAAAATCCTAAGTAGAATAGCTGAGATTGCAAAGAAAGGGAATGGCGAAACGGTATTGATTACATTTTGGCCTCACCCACGACTAGTATTGTATCCAGATGAGCACAATCTAAGATTACTTAGCACCTTTGAAGAAAAGGCCAGGCTTCTTGAGCAATCCGGGATTGACCATCTCATAAGTATCCCTTTTACAAAAGAGTTCTCTCAATTGAGCTCAAGAGAATTCATCCAAAGTGTATTAGTTGATAAGCTCCAGACCAAGAAGCTTGTTATAGGTTATGATCATCGTTTCGGCAAGAATCGTGAGGGAGGATTTGAGTATCTTCAGGAGAATGCTGGGGAATTCGGTTTTCAACTTGAAGAGATTTCCAGAGAAGATGTAGATGACATCGGAGTCTCCAGCACCAAAATCCGAAAAGCCTTATCTGATGGTGAGGTAGAAATTGCTACCAAATATCTTGGAAGACAATATGAATTAAATGGTTTAGTCATCAAAGGCCAGCAGATAGGAAGATCCATTGGATTTCCCACTGCAAATGTTCATATCCCAAATGACTACAAACTGATTCCTAAGAATGGAGTTTACGCAGTCAATGTGAAAGTGGATGATCACCTTTATTCAGGTATGATGAATATCGGGAACAGGCCAACTGTAGACGGGACCAAGAAAACGGTAGAAGCCCATCTATTTGATTTCGATGATAACCTTTATGGAAAACAGGTGACTCTTTACTTAAAGAAATACCTTCGACCAGAAAAGAAATTTGAAAGTCTGGATGAACTAAAGAAGCAACTTTTTGCTGATCAGGAGACGGCTAAAAACATACTATAAACCCAAAAAAATGATTGATAAAAGAGTAAAGAACGCTCAAGAGGCCATAGCGGACATACCCTCTGGTTCTACCCTATTAATGGGTGGTTTTGGTCTCAGCGGTATTCCCGAAAACTGCATAGCAGCACTTGAAGCTTCTGAAGTGGATCAGTTGACCGTAGTTTCCAACAATGCCGGAGTAGATGATTTCGGAATTGGATTATTACTTCAGAAAAAGAAGGTCAAAAAAATGATCTCCAGTTATGTCGGAGAAAATGCAGAGTTTGAGCGTCAGCTTTTAAGCGGCGAACTGGAAGTAGATCTGATTCCTCAAGGTACACTTGCAGAAAGAGTTCGTGCAGCAGGAGCAGGTATACCTGCTTTTTTCACGCCAGCTGGGGTGGGAACAGAAGTGGCCGAAGGAAAAGAAACCCGGGAGTTTGATGGTAAGACCTACTTAATGGAATCCTGGTTAAAAGGAGATTTCTCGATTGTTAAAGCCTGGAAAGGTGATTATGCTGGAAACCTAATATTTAGAGGTACGGCACGAAATTTCAATCCCATGATGGCCGCAGCCGGGAAGGTTTGCATAGCAGAGGTTGAGGAGTTAGTACCAGCTGGTGAACTAGATCCCAATGAAATTCATACTCCAGGAATATATGTTCAGCGAATTTTCCAGGGAGAGAATTACGAGAAGAGAATTGAGCAAAGAACTATCACAGAAAAATAACCGATCATGCTAAGTAAAAATCAAATCGCACAGCGAATAGCCCGAGAGGTTAAAAACAGACAATACATCAACTTAGGAATTGGTATCCCAACTTTGGTTGCTAATTACATTCCAGACGATTTGGATGTGGTTCTACAATCTGAAAATGGTCTTTTAGGAATTGGTCCATTTCCTACAGAGGATAAAGTCGATGCGGATTTTATCAACGCAGGAAAACAAACTATCACTCTTGCCAAAGGCTCCG
>CAZLUY010000558.1:0-2029 GCA_964562785.1 uncultured Limnohabitans sp.
CTTATGGAGACGGTACGTCTACGTTGGATTGCAGAAAGTCTGGGAATCGAAAAATTAGTGCTCAAGTCCGGAATGATGAAATGTCATTTGCTACCTTCCAGTAGATCAGAATATTATGGATCTGAGGTGTTTGGAAAAATCATGAAATTCGCACAATCTCTCCCGCAGAAATGTAAAATAAAGGAGTACAAAAATCGTTTGATTCTTACTGTTCGGGAAGTTTCAACCATTTCTACAGCGGAAATGCGGCTAAAAGAGATGCAAAGTCAATAAAAAATTTGATTTTTTACTGGCATAAATATTGCAGTTTCCGCTAAAGATTTTGTCGGTGATAGGCCAATTCATTGGATTTTCACTGAAACATAATTTGCCAACAGTCATTATATATTGTAACTGCTCCCTAATGCGCTTATATTAGTGGGTTCAAATTGAAATTAACAGATGAGTAATATGCTTAAGGTTAAAAACTCAATGGGGTTATGGATGGGTGCTTTCCTGATAGTTTTCGGGGCAATCCTTTCTTCCTGTAACAAAACTCCCGGTTATGGCAGAAGAACTGCCAATAAGCCAGGTAAAAAGAGTGCCACGACTGGTGCAGAATTTAGTTTTGACGAGCAGGATTCTACCAACTTTTTTGTCTCCCGAAATGCGGAGCAAATCCCAGGCCCTAACTTGAAATATATTCAGGGTGGAAGAGCCGTCCTTGGTTCTCAGGAGGAAGATATCATGGCTTTCCGTGACAATCAGGAAAGAACCGTGACCGTAGCATCCTTCTATATGGATGAGACTGAGATTACAAACAATGATTATCGAGAATATCTCTTCGATATGAAAAAGAAAGTTAGTGCTGACTCCATCCTTAAGCTTGAGCCATCAGAAAATGTATGGTCTGGAGCCATGTCATTCAACGATCTTTATCAGTCTTACTATTTCAGATTCCCGGGTTTCAATTTCTATCCTGTAGCTGGTGTATCCTGGACTCAAGCAAATGCATATTCAAAGTGGAGAACGGATTACGTGCAGGAACTAGTGAGAAAGGAAAGAGAGCTAGATTCTACAATGACTAAGAATCAACTGATCGAACGTGGAGTTGCAATGGCTGACTACAGACTTCCAAACGAAGCTGAGTGGGAATATGCCGCCAAAGCCATGATCGGAACTCAATATTTAGAAGAAAATCAAGAGTATGGTAGGATTTACCCTTGGGATGGAAGAGGCGTAAGAAATCCATACAATGTGAAAAGAAAAGGTAAGCAAGGTGATTTCCTTGCAAACTTTAAGAGGGGTAGAGGTGACTATGCCGGTATTTCTGGAAACCAAAGAAATGATGGTGAAATCCTTCCAACCAACGTTTATGATATGGCTCCAAATGATTTCGGTCTTTATCACATGGCTGGAAATATGAATGAGTGGGTTTATGATGTTTATCGACCACTTTCTTATCAAGATTTCGATGATCTTAATCCTCTAAGAAAAGATGGGATTTATGATGAAGCTGAAACCTACGAGACTTCATTACTCACTGATGAGCTAAGAGTCTATAAGGGAGGGTCATGGAAAGATGTGACTTACTGGTTAGCTCCAGGTACCCGAAGATTCATGCACCAGGATTCTGCAACCAATGCAATTGGCTTCAGATGTGCAATGATTTCAATTGGAGAAAAAGGCAAATAAGCTAAAAGAACTATACAGAAGCCCTGCTGAAAATTCAGCAGGGCTTTTTTTATGTCTTCAACTTAATTAGCTTAATGCCCCTATTCACCCCAACCTATGAAGAAACTAATTGCCCTAGTGCTGTGCATGGCCATGTGGTCTTGCTCACAAAGCGCTGATGAACCCACTATCAGCATCCAAGATGAAAAGGAGGCTGTGAAAGAAACCCTGGTCTCCAGGTGGGACGACATCGAACAGGAAGACATAGAAGCCTACGCAAGTTTTATACACCCCGACTTCACCCAATTCGGAGAATCTGATTCTGCCCTAAGAGTAGGGAAATCAGCTGAAGTAGATGGTATAGCTGGCTGGATTG
>CAZLUY010000559.1:0-15004 GCA_964562785.1 uncultured Limnohabitans sp.
GCTCAAGAGTCTTTGATTACTCATCCTTGGCTCTTGCCATTTATCATAAAATATTCTAAAAACCTCGTTGAAGATTGATTTTTCATCTTCTTTTATATTTATTCATGCCCGAAAACTTAAACTGATTAAACGTATGAAAAAATTGATGCTTTTCGGAGCCCTGTTTGCACTAGTAGGAATTTCAGCTTTCGCTCAGGACGAAGCTGTTACGGATGAGGATCTTCAGAAATATGCAAATGTGGAGGTAATGACTTCTACTTATGTGGACTCTAAAACCGAAGAGTTGCGAAATATGATTTTGAATAACGAAGTGATCGATGGTGGTGCTCGTTACAATGAAATCAAAGCAGCTTGGGGTGATGAAGCTAAAATGGCTGAAGCGAATGTAACCGAAGAAGAAAAGGCAGCTTTCCAAGCCGTAAAAGACTTTCAGGATTCTCTTCAGGATAGCGTTAAAGAATATAAGACTGAGCTTATCATGGACGCAGAGGTTCTTGGAGCAGGTACTTACAACAAGGTACTAGCAGCAACCAAGGCTGATCCTGCAGTTAAAGAGAAGCTTGATAAAATGATCGCTGAAATGAAGGCTGCTCAGGCGGCTGAAAAAGAAGGTCAGGCTGAAGAAACTGACGGCTGATTTACAAAATCAATCATTAATAAAGCCTCCAATCGGAGGCTTTTTTTTATTTTACACCATTACTTCTTTTTCTTCGTTTACCCTTTATGATTCGCAAAAAACTAGCCCTTACCACAGTCTTAGTTTTTACTACCTTTTTAGCTTTCTCTCAAGAGGAAGATATTTTTGGAATTTCTGAAAAAGCCAAAGCTCCAAAGAGTGAGAGTGGAGTCGGAAATGTTTTTAGAAACGTGTTGGAACAATTCAGTTTGGAGCTTTCTACTGGAGCTGCATACCACCAGTCTAACATGCCTTTCTATTCAGAAACTCCTTATGATTTTCCTTTTTACCAAACCCAAAACTTTGATGAGCGCCTTGTTTTGAATGAGGCCTCTCCAGTGGATTTGAAGTCTAGTGATTGGGCTATGCCGATTAATGCTGGTATTAGGTTGAATCTTTTCAGCTTACTGACCATTGGTGGAGGTTATGGAATGGAATGGGGAAACTTCTCCAACCTTACCGGATCAAATCATGAATTTAATTTGCAGGGGGCAAGCTATCAGGTCAGCAAGTTATATGGTACAGTAGGGCTTGTTCTATACGATGCGAAAAGAAGAAGGAGCTTTTTAAAGTGGCAATATCGGAGGTATTCCACAAACAACATTTACATGCAATCCGAGCTCACTCAGCGAGCCAGACAGCGATATCCATGGAGATTTTTGCTTGAAGCGGAATTTGGTCAGCTAAATCTTATGAGCTCCATGGATCCAAATATCACTGTAGCAGATGATCCTTATTTTGGAGTCGGGCTACGAATTGAAAGGGACTTCTCTGAGTATACAAAGATGTTTATTAAAGGCGGTGCTGAATTCAGAAAGTTCAATTACGCCAACCCAAACTTGCCTGATATTCAGATGCTTGATCAGAATGTTTATGCTTTGCAAGTTGGCTTTGCTATTCGATTCCCAGGTACCAAAAGATGTAAAATCGCAGGATGTGGTGTGGTCATGAAACACATGCATAATGGGGTAGAATATAGAGGTAGCGGAATCTTCAATTACCAGAACAGAAAAATAGGTCAGTGGTACTAAATAATTGACCTTTTTGAGGTTAAAATCTCTTTTCAAAACCCTGTGCTTTTTACTATCTTGCGTGCTGATTTTAGACACCCAGAATACATTTCATGGCGCAAGGAGAAAACGAGAACATTATCCCCATAAATATTGAAGAGGAAATGCGAGGAGCCTACATCGATTATTCGATGTCGGTTATTGTTTCCAGAGCACTTCCAGATGTGAGAGACGGTCTTAAGCCGGTTCACAGAAGAATCCTTTACGGGATGCAAGAATTGGGGGTATTACACAATAAACCCTATAAAAAATCAGCTAGAATAGTCGGAGAGGTGCTTGGTAAGTATCACCCGCATGGTGACTCTGCCGTGTACGATACTATGGTTCGTATGGCACAGCCATGGTCCTTGAGGTATCCAATGGTTGATGGTCAGGGTAACTTCGGGTCTATTGATGGAGATAATCCTGCGGCGATGAGGTATACGGAGGCGAGACTTAAAAGAATCGCTGAAGAGCTACTGATTGATATTAATAAGGATACTGTTGATTTTCAATTCAACTTTGACGACTCTCTCAAAGAGCCAGTAGTTTTACCGGCTAAGGTACCTGCGCTTCTTTTGAATGGTGCCTCTGGTATTGCCGTTGGTATGGCCACTAACATGGCCCCTCACAACCTAGGTGAGGTAATCGATGGGATTATCGCCTATATCGATGACAAAGAAATCACCGTCGATGGCCTGATGGAATACATCAAGGCTCCTGATTTCCCAACCGGAGGAATTATCTACGGATATAATGGGGTGAAATCTGCCTTTGAAACTGGTCGGGGTCGAGTAGTAGTCAGAGGTAAAGCTAACGTAGAGACTAAGGACAATGGCAATAAGGAAATGATTGTCATAACCGAGATCCCTTATATGGTTAACAAGGCTAGCATGGTAGAAAAAACCGCGCAACTTGTTAATGAGAAGAAGATTGACGGTATCTCTGCGATTCGCGATGAATCCGATAGATCTGGGATGCGAATTGTGTATGAGTTGAAGAGAGATGCAATGCCAAGTGTGGTGTTGAATAATCTTTACAAGCAAACTCAGCTACAGACCTCATTCTCAGTTAATAATGTGGCTCTTGTAAAAGGACGTCCGCATACACTGAATCTTAAAGATTTGATCGTCCACTACGTAGATCACAGACATGATGTGGTTGTTCGTAGAACTCAATATGAGCTCAAGGAAGCAGAAAAAAGAGCACATATTCTTCAAGGATATTTGATCGCTCTGGATAATCTTGACGAGGTGATTTCCTTGATCAGAAATTCTGCTGACCCGGAAACCGCCAGAAATGGTTTGATGGAGAAGTTTGAGTTGACCGAAATTCAGGCAAGAGCAATTCTTGATATGAGACTTCAGCGACTCACAGGAATGGAGCGTGAGAAGATTGTACAGGAGTACAAGGAAATCATGGCCTTGATTGAAGATCTAAAAGACATTCTTGCCAATGAAGGTAGAAGAATGGATATCATCAAAGGCGAATTAACAGAAATGCGTGATCGCTACTCGGATGATCGTAGAACTGAGATCGAGCACAATGCCGAGGATTTCAGCTATGAGGATATGATCCCAAATGAGGAAGTGGTAATCACAGTTTCTCATCAAGGTTACGTGAAGCGCACAGCACTCACAGAATATCGAACTCAAGGTAGAGGAGGAGTAGGTTCTCGTGGTGTAAGTACCAAAGAAGATGACTTCACTGAATATCTATTCACGGCGTCTACCCATAATTACCTACTTATTTTCACTGATAAGGGGAAGTTATTCTGGTTGAAAACCTACGCCATTCCAGAAGGGTCAAAAACTTCTAAAGGTCGACCGATTCAGAACCTCATCAGTATTGAAAAAGACGATAAGATCAGATCAATCATCCAGGTTGGGGACTTGAAAGATGAGGACTATTTGAATAACCACTTCCTTGTGATGGTTACAAAGAATGGTATCATTAAGAAAACGACCCTTGAGCAGTATAGCCGACCAAGAACCAATGGTATCATTGCCTTGAATATCCGCGAGGAGGATCAGTTGGTAAATGTGAAGATGACTAATGGTGATCAGCACATTGTTATCGCAGCTAACTCAGGACGAGCGATCCACTTCCACGAGTCTGCGGTAAGGCCAATGGGAAGGACAGCTACAGGTGTGAAAGCTATAACGTTAAATAACGATAATGACTATGTCGTTGGTATGGTTTGTGCATCCGAAGAAAATGCTACTTTGCTTGTCGTTTCGGAGAATGGATACGGCAAACGCTCCTTGCTAAGCGAGTACAGAATCACCAATAGAGGAGGAAAAGGAGTGAAAGCCATGAATGTTACCGACAAAACCGGTAAACTGGTAGCTATTAAGGAGGTAGTAGATGCAGATGATCTCATGATTATCAATAAGTCTGGAATCATCATCCGAATTTCCATGGATAACTTGAGAGTGATGGGAAGAGCTACTCAAGGTGTGAAATTGATAAGACTAAGTGAAGGTGATCAAATTTCCTCCGTGGAAAAGATATCTATCGATGATGAAGAGATAGATGAGAATAACGAAGAAACTGAAAATGCGGAATCGGATTCCGATAGCCCGGCTGCTTCTGAGAGTTCAGAAGGAGAAGAAGAAAAAGAATAATCAACCAATAAGAAAAATCAGAATAATGAAAAAGCTAATCTTATCCCTAGCCTTGATCGCTACTACCGGTTTGGTTTTTGGCCAAAAGAAAGTGGCTAAAACGGCTGAAAAAGAATATAAGAAGGGTGAGTTGGAGTCTGCTTTGACTAATGTAAATGCTGCATTGGGAAATGCTGAGACACAAGATGACCCTGAAGTAATGCTGCTTAAGGCAAGAATCCAGACTAAAATGTTTGGTACAGATTCTACAAACACAAGTGGAAACCTGGAAATTGGTCAGATGGCTCTTGAGTCTTACATGGCTGCCTTTGAAATGGGTGGTTCAGACAAGACGTCTGGAGTAGGTGAAGAAGTTTATGAAGAAGACATGTTGGGTGTTCCTGATAACTTGAGACCATATTCAGTATTTACTCTAAAGAACACTTCCTTTGATAAAGCTATTGAGCGTTACAATTCTGACGATTACGAAATGGCTTATGAGTTCTTTAACCTGGCTGGGGAAATCGATCTTGCAGATACAACTGTTCATTACAACGCAGGATTTCTTGCAAATGACCTAGGTAAAATTGAAGATGCGAAAAGACACTTCAATCTTCTTCTTGAAGTTCCAGAATACAATAAGCTGAATGCTTATTACTTCCTTGTTCAGATCCAAAGTGGAGATTCTGATCCAGAGGGCGCATATGAAACTGTAATGAGAGGTAGAGAAGACTACCCAGGCGATAAAGCTCTTGCTGAGTATGAAATTCAGCTGCTTCTTCAGTTGGATAAAATGGATGAGGCGATGGCTTCCATCAATGAGGCGCTTAAGAATGATCCAAACAATACTGGTATCTTGCTTAGATCAGGTTATTTGAAGGAGCAGTCTGGAGATCTTGATGGTGCTCTTGCTGACTACCAAAAAACTGTTGAAATCGATCCTGAATTCTACGAAGGAAACTATTACACAGGTGCTTTGATGGTAGATAGATCTCAAAAAATCCTTAATGAATTGAACAATCTATCCGACGAGGAGTGGGAGAAAAGATCAGAGTCTATGGGCAAAGAGGCAAATCAGTATTATGCTGATGCGGTTCCTTACTTCGAGAGAGCTCTTGCTCAAAAGCCTGATGATACTAATACAATGATTGTATTGTTCCAGATCCACACAAGACTAAAGAATGATGCTGATGCTGAAAAGTATAACTCTAAGCTTGTAGAGCTTCTAGGTCCTAACTGGATGGATAATTAATATTTCATTTTATTATATGAAAAAGCTAACCTCACGAGGTTAGCTTTTTTGTTTTTAGGAGGATATTTTTGAAAATCGATTCAGCTAGATTTATTTCAAGCTATTCATGGGTGTAGTGAAGAGAACGTATTGCTTTTTTATTCTTGTGGCATTAGTCATTTGGACTCCTTCCTTGGCTCAAGAAAAATTTCAGAAATCACTTACCCTTTCTTATGAAACAGGTCCATTCACTAGCACTGGGGATGACTGGTCAGAAGCACTGAATGAGATTATTGAGTTTCGGGCTATTGATTTCAGGCTAGGATGGAAGAAAAGGGAAGTAGGATACTTCCAAGATTTGTATCGCAGCCCCACATTCGGATTGGGTTTCACTACTGCCTTACCATACTTTGAAGAAATAGGCCGACCAATGGCGGTCTACGGTTTCCTTGATATGCCTTTCGGTAGGAATCTGAAAAACAGGAGACTTCGATTCGGGTTCTTTGGACAGCTTGGATTGGGCTTCAATGCTAACCCATTTGATGAAGACGAGAACCCTTTAAATAATTACTTGGGCTCCAAGGTAAATGTCTATGTTCATTTGGGCCTAAATGCACAATATAAACTATCAAATCGACTCGATCTAGTCACCTCTCTTGGACTTAAGCATTACTCCAATGGTGCTACTACCAAGCCCAATAAGGGGTTGAACATGGTTCCAATTAGCTTAGGGCTACGTGCCAATCTGGGAGAACCTTTTGATAATTCTCAGCCGAGAATTGAGTATCCAGATTTAGAGAAAAGAGGCTTTTGGAATTTTGCCATGTATTTGGGCGCTAGAAATTATGAAATTGGGGACCCAGCCTATTTCAGAGGTGGACTTGGCGTCAATTACCTTTGGGAAGCATCCTATAAATATCGACTTGGCCTTGGGATAGATATGTTCCATGCTAGTGGTATGGAAGAAAGATTCCCAGATCAGGAATTTAATTTTTGGGATCGAAATTCGTTCGCAATTGTAGGATCCTGGGAATGGAAATTAACAGAGAATCTTTTTGTACCAATTGCCTTAGGTGTTTATGTTCATCGAACTGATCTAAACCAGGAGATAACACAATATTACGAGCGAATTGGGGTTAGGTATCGTTTCGAGAATAATGTCTTTGCGGGCTTTGCGATTAAAGCACATAAGGCGAAAGCAGACTTTTTTGAATTTACGTTTGGCTATACTATACCCGGAAAGGTGAAGTATACTCGTCCCGCTAAGAACAAATAATCCCACCTGTCAAAAATTATTTTTTTTTCCTTGAGGCATAGTTTAGTTTCGATCGAAATCTGAACCCTATGACCCAAAGAATATGGAATTTAGGAGCTGCAGTGCTCCTTTTTCTGTGCGTTTACACCACAACTTACGCACAGTCCTTACCCTCATCAGAGCTATATCATGAGCTTTTGAAACTGAAAGAGACCAAGCGAGTACTCTATGTGGCCGCTCATCCTGATGATGAAAATACCAGACTCATTGCTTATATGAGTAATGCGGTGCATGCCCAAGTGGCCTATTTGAGTTTAACGCGTGGAGATGGAGGTCAGAATCTGATTGGGCCGCAACTTGGGATTGGACTTGGTCAAATTCGTACTCAGGAATTGCTTAAGGCTAGAGAGACTGATGGTGGAAGACAGTTCTTTACGAGAGCAGCAGACTTTGGATATAGTAAAAACCCAGATGAGACTTTAAAGAATTGGGAGAAGTCCGAGATTCTTGCGGATGTGACCTGGGTAATCCGTCAGTTTAAGCCAGACATCTTAATCACCCGATTTAATACTATTCCGGGAATCACACATGGTCACCATACCACATCTGCGATTCTGGCAGGGGAGGCATTTAATTTGGCGGCAGACCCTAATGCATATCCTGAGCAACTAGAATATGTAGATACTTGGCAGCCAAAAAGAATTTTCTGGAACTCCTATAATTTCAGACAGCGATTCCAGCCAGATCCAGACGAACAATATCAGATATTTCCTGTAGGAGATTTCAATCCTTTGTTAGGGGAGACCTATAGTCAAATAGCTTCTGATAGTCGTACTATGCATAAATCCCAGGGCTTTGGCTCTACACCATCGATAGGGAAAGCTCAGGACTATATTCAATTCCTCGATGGTGAACCATTTGAATCATCAGCGTTTGAAGGTGTTGAAAACCGATGGAATACAATACCGGGAGGAGATCAAATTGAGCAAGAAATTGAAAGCCTTATAGAGTCTTACAATTTTCAAGCACCTTCAAAAAACGTCGATCAATTATTGAAGATTAGGGCCTTAATTGGGACAGTAAATAATCCTGAAAAATGGTTGTCAGAGAAGCATGGTCATATAGATCGGCTGATTCTTGACCACATGGGCGCAGAAATGGAATTGAACGCCAGACAAGAGTTGGTATCTCCTGGCGACAAGATAGCTTTCGATTTTGTCATTAATAATACCCTCGACAAGGTTATTAGTAATATTTCTTTGGACCTTTTAGGTGTTGAATTCAAACCTGATAATACCGAGACGTCCAATAACTCTGCAGTGAGAAATACACTCAATGTTGAGATTCCTTCAGACTATGCACTTTCTCAACCATACTGGTTAGAAAAGCCAATTGACGAAGCGACGTATCAGGTTGACGACCAATTGATGATTGGAAAGCCTTTTAATGATCCCAATATTTCAGGTAAGGTGTCTTTTGAAATCGATGGACAGTCTTTCGAAATGGGGGTTCCACTGATGTATAAGTACAATGATCGGGTAGACGGTGAGATTCAACAGCCAGTAACAGTGATTCCTTCAATTGATCTGGAGATCTCTAGTCAAAATTTATTTATTACCCCTTCTAAAGAGGCCAACCTTTCCATACTTGTGAATTTTCACGGGGAAATGCTCGATGGAGAATTAAGCTTTGACGGATTAAACGAAGGGCAATTTGACGTAGTATCTGAACGAGTGATAACTGATCAAAACCAGAAAGAGTATCAGATTACTTTTGATTTTGAGTCTATTGAATCTAAAAAAGTAAAAGCTCAATACATTACTTCAGCAGCCGGGACCTTTGATCTTGCAATGGAGAGAATTATCTATAAGCATATTCCAAATCTCACCTATTTCAAGCCTGCAGAAGTGAATTTGATCAAAGCTGATTGGAAGCTATCACCTGAAAAGATTGGCTATATAGAGGGGGCAGGAGATGATGTGCCTGGAGTATTGGAGTCATTAGGGTATGATGTAGTCATGCTGAGTACAGCTGACCTTACTCAAGATAACTTGAGCCAGTATAAAGCCGTCGTGGTTGGAATTCGAGCATATAATACCAATCAGGGCTTGGTTGAGAATCAAGATGCTTTGATGGAATATGTGAAATCAGGAGGTACGGTAGTTACTCAATACAATACCAGTGGTGGACTTTTAACGAGAGAAATGGGTCCATATGCTTTTGCCTTGAGCAGAACTCGAGTGACAGTTCAGGGATCCCCGGTAGAAGCGGATTGGAGTCATCCAGTATTCTCTTTCCCAAATCAATTAAATCAAGATGATTTCGATAATTGGGTGCAAGAAAGAGGACTGTATTTTGTAACCGATATTGATTCGAATTACGACACCCCACTGACATTGAATGAACCAGGTGAAGATCCAACGAAAGGATCTTTGATATATACCAAATATGGTGAAGGCACCTTTATCTACTCAGGAATCTCATTTTTCAGGCAATTGCCTGCAGGAGTTCCGGGTGCTACCAAATTATTTGTAAATATGATCGAACAATAAGGTGGACGAATCTAAAATCAATTGGAATAAGTTTTATGTAGGGCTTGGCCTCTGCCTTGGCTTGCTTATTGTCTTGTTTTACTGGTTAATGCAAAGCTATTCATGAGTACCATTGATTGGATTGTTCTTTTTGGAACATTGATTCTCATAGCAGGCTATGGGATATATAAAACCTATGGTCCAAAAGATCTTGATTCTTATTTAAGAGGTCGTAATTCTATGAATTGGTGGACAATAGGTCTGTCAATCATGGCCACTCAGGCTTCAGCAATTACTTTCCTAAGTACTCCAGGACAGGCGTATCAGGATGGTATGCGATTTATCCAATTCTATTTTGGCTTGCCAGTCGCGATGATCATCATTTCGGTGGTTTTCATTCCAATGTATTACAAGCTTAAGGTCTACACCGCCTATGAGTATTTGGAGAATCGTTTTGATTTAAAGACAAGAACCCTCGCTGCCCTTTTATTTATCATTCAGCGGGGACTGGCCGCAGGAATTACCATTTACGCTCCCGCCATTATTCTATCAACATTATTAGGTTGGAATCTTACGTTGACCAATATTTTGATAGGGACCGTAGTAATCGCATATACTGTTTCAGGAGGAACCGAGGCAGTTTCCATCACTCAAAAACAGCAAATGGCTGTAATGATGGGCGGAATGATTCTGGCAGGGGTGATTGTGATACAGATGCTTCCAATCTCATTTCAGGAGGCCCTGCATGTGGCTGGAAAAATGGATAAGTTGAATATTGTCAACTTCGAATTTGACCTTGCCGATAGATACAATGTCTGGTCAGGTATGACGGCTGCCGTATTTTTATTTCTATCGTATTTCGGGACCGATCAAAGTCAGGTTCAGAGGTACCTTTCAGGTCAAACCGTTGCTCAGAGCCGGATGGGTCTTATCATGAATGGCTTTCTGAAGATCCCAATGCAATTCATCATTCTCTTCATTGGAGTAATGGTATTTGTGTTTTACCAGTTTTACCAACCACCTGTGGTCTTTAATACGGTCCAGACAGAGAATCTGAGATCCAGCGAATACGCGGATGAATTTGCAGGTCTGGAGATAGAGTATGCTGAAAATTTTGAGCAGAGTAAAGCTTACTACATGGAAATGCTTTCTGCTATCGATGATAAGGATGAAGTTCGGGAGAATCAGCTTCGGGAGAATCTCACAGAAATGTCTGGTAAGCAAGAAGGGATTCGGGATGAAGTAAAATCATTAATCCTGGCGAACGATCCATCCGCTGAAACCCGAGATACAGATTATGTATTTATGAGGTTTGTTATGGATAACCTGCCTCAAGGAATCATTGGGCTTTTATTTGCCGTAATTTTCTCTGCAGCCATGTCTTCTACAGCTTCGGAATTAAATGCACTGGGCTCCACAACCACCGTAGACTTGTATAAGCGATCCATCAAGAAAGAATCGACGGACAAACATTATTTAAACTCCTCCAAGGTCTTTACAGCATTTTGGGGACTAGGTGCTATTCTTTTCGCCACATATGCTTCCCTATTTGAAAATCTAATCCAAGCCGTGAATCTCCTTGGATCCTTGTTCTATGGAACAATTCTGGGGATTTTTATGGTGGGCTTCTTTATGAAATTTGTAAAAGGTAGGGCAGTGTTTATTGGGGCTCTTTTATCCGAAGCTTTAATTCTTCTCATTCATTTCAGAAATGGAGAAGGGCTATTTGGATTTGTCTGGGATATCGGATTCTTATGGTTCAATGCTATTGGATGTTTAAGCGTAATGCTTTTCTCATTCATCATTCAAAGCACCATGAAAAAATAAAAAAGGCCTCATTCGAGGCCTTTCTTTTTATTTGATTGATTTGATAAGACGTTCATTTAATCGAACATAATCTGGGTTATTGGCTTCTTTCGCCATTTCAATTGAATTTTCAGCGGAAGAAATTGCTTCTTTTTTCATATTGAGTTCAACTTCGATCTTAGCCTTTAAATGCATGGTCCAGTACTTTGGGTCACTATCAACGGATGTCTGTATCCACTGATAAGCAAGTTTCATATCCTTATCATTATTGTAGTAGTAGCTTGCCGCAGAGTAAAGTAGACTCGGGTTGTCAGTACCTGCATCTATTACTTGCTCCTGAATCTGTGCCATTACAATGGGATCAACCTCAGTAGTGATTTTAAAATCCACTCTTGTGTTCTCCCATTTTATGGATAAATCAGCACTGTTGTCATTCATATTGTTGAATGTGATCTCAAACGTTTCGTACTTCTTACCCGTTTTACCCGGTGTAACCTTGAATCGAGCGACGTCATCATCCGCCGAATATCCCATGGAGCCCCATAGCTCTGTATTTTTAGAAATAATAATGGTCCAGTCACCCTTTTCTGGAATGCTATAAAGTGCGTAGTCGCCAGCTGGTAATTTGGTTCCTCCAATCTCTACCTCAGTAGAAAAGCTAAGCTTTGTAGATCCATTGGCGCCTGTTCTCCATACTTCTCCATATGGTACTAGTGTTCCAAAAATCTTTCTCCCCTTCATACTAGGCCGGCTGTAATTCACTGTTACATCGGTAAGTCCGACTCTCTGTGAAATCTGAGCTGCCGGTGATGCCTGAGGCATGGTTAATTGTTGGGAATAACCAAGGGAGCAAACAAATAGTCCCAAGAGTAAGGATAGTGTCGATTTCTTAAATGAATTCATTTGGTGTTTGATTAATTGGCTGTTTGTAAAAAACGATAATTGTTATTGGGTCTTATATTTTATTTTCCTACGAAGATAAAACAAAATGGGAACCATATGCATCAGGGATTGCTATGAGATAAAGTGTATTTAAATGGAAGAATCTTTAAAAAGGAATTATCTTCCAACTCAAAGATTTTACAATTTTAAAATAAAGGATACCTCTATACTAAGTCATGAGTTTAGCGATTATCAGCCCTGGGCGCGACCCAGAAGTTTGGATTAATGCGATACGAAGTCAGGATCCGGATATTGATATTCAGGTGTACCCAAATATAAATGAGCCTGAAAAGGTAGAGGTGGTTATGGTTTGGCAACACCCTCCACGGATTTTGAGCGAATACCCCAATCTCAAACTCATAAGCTCAATGGGGGCAGGAGTGGATCATATTTTCACTGATGAATCCATACCTGCACATCTACCTATTGTACGAATCGTGGACGAAAAACTGACATGGTCCATGACGAACTATGTAATAATGGGGGTTTTAAATTTCCATCGACAGATAGAGCGGTACCAAAGAGATCAAAACAATAAGGTCTGGGATATGTCAAATCCAGAAATTCCTGTTAAAGTCGGGGTGATGGGTGTTGGAGCTTTGGGTGGTGACGTCGTAGATAAACTTCGGTACATGGATTTTGATGTGCATGGTTTCGGGTTCTCCAAAAAACAGGGACTAGATTATCCTTACTATTCAAAAGAAGAACTCTCAGATTTTTTAGCCTCGGTGAATGTCGTTGTGTGTCTTCTTCCTCTTACGGATGACACAGAAGATATATTGAATCGGGAATTGTTCAACAAGTGTCAAAAAGGAACTTTTCTAATCAATGCTGCAAGAGGGAGACATTTAGTGGATGAAGATTTAATTGAAGCTTTAGATAGCGGTCAATTGTCGGGAGCTTTGTTAGACGTTTATAGAACAGAACCCTTACCGGAAGATCATCCTTTTTGGAGTCATCCAAAAATCCAGTTCACGCCACATATAGCAAGTGTGACCAATCCGCAGGCCGCTTCACCACAAATTATTGATAATATAAAAAGGCTGAGATCAGGAGAAGAGCTACAAAATCTTGTGAATAGAAATAGAGGGTATTAATCCATTGGAATGAAGGAGAGTTTTAAAATTATTTGTCCGGTAGATTTTTCTGAGTGTTCTCTGAATGCCTTGGAATTTGCTAGCAAGATAGGAGAGAAGATGAATGCTGATTTACGTATTCTCCATGTCTTGAATACAGAAGACTATTTAAAGCTGTCACCTGATGATAGGTCAGGGAAAAATCAAATCCTATTCGTGACAGAGAAGTTAGAAAACCTCAAGAAAATTGTAGTAGAAGAATCTCTGTCGAAAGGATTAAAAAGCTGTGAGTTAGTGATGGAGCACGGGGAGGTAGTAGATACAATATTAAAGGTGTCTGATAAAGTAGAAGTCAGCCTGGTAGTGGCAGGTACGGAAGGAGTTAATGGAAGCCATTTGGGCAAATTAGGTTCCCGAGCCAGTGAGCTTGTAGAGAATTCAAAACAAGATGTCTTGGTTGTTCCGAGGAGCTCATTTTTTAGTCCTTTCCAATTAATGTCCTATGCTCAAAATTATGAGGAGGAGGATAAGATTGCTATCCAAAAGGTTGTTGAACTGGCTACACGTTTTAATTCGGCCCTTGAAGGTGTCCACTTTGAGAAAAAGGACAATCCTAGAAAGGAATCCCTCCATATGACCATGGAGGAAGAACTAAAGCCTTTCGCAAGAATGAATAAAGTGAGTTTTTCTTTGAAGAAAACCGATGGCTCTCTTGCCGAAAGTATTCAGCAGTACCAAATAGATTCAAAATCTGAATTGCTGATCACCTTTAGCAAAAAGCATAACCTCTGGGAGAAACTTTTTGAAAAAGGGCTTTCAAAAGATTTAGCCTTGCATCAAAGTCGACCTCTTTGGGTGATTAAGAGTCTTTCTTATTGAATATATTTTTAATGAAAGACCCAAATTCTGAACGTGTTTTGGAATCTGTCATTACCGACTTCAAGGTGTTTAGGTAGTGCCCTAAGGACAGCTTCTTGTCCTGGCTTATTTTGGGTTTTATTTGCTCAGGAGTTTTTGTAACCTTCTTTTCTTCCTTTTTCTTTTCTCCCTCTAAATCTGGATTGATCTTTTTAGGATCATAGCCTACCAAGTCATCAGCCTTCTTAAAACTGCGCTGTGCCCTTTGCTTGTAGCCAAGCTTATCTTCTACTAATCCTCTATTGTTATAAGATACAGCATCTTCAGGGTCTAATTCGATTGCTTTGGTGTAGTCCGCTATTGAGCCTTCAAAATCCCCAATTCTGTCTTTGAAGTAAGCACGGCTACTGTAGCGGTATGGGTTATTAGGGTCTAGGTTAAGAGCACGATCAAATTCATGAAGAGCTTCATCGTTTCTTTCGAGCATATGAAGAACCACGGCTCGATCACTCATCCAATCTGTGTTATAAGGTTCCAGCGAAGTGATCAGATCAAAATCCTCAAGGGACTGATCTAGCTTTGCAAGTCGAGATAGAATTCTTCCTCTAAAAAGATGGTATTGTGCAACCCCTGACTCACTTGAAATAAGATTATTGAAGGTCTCCAATGCCTCTTCAAACTTCCCATCCTTGTATTGGCTAATCCCTTTTTCGAAACTCATACTCTTTAATTTTTACTTAATACAAAATTATGGCAGGAATAGTTTTCGTGACAATTTTTAAAGCTTTTTGTCCAGAATTAAATGGGGATATTATCTTTAAACGCACGATCAAAATTGCATGAGCCACACACCCGAAAGCGTAATAAGAGATATCAAATCCGGGAAGTATGCCCCGGTCTATTTTTTGGAAGGAGATGAAACTTATTTCATCGATTATATCACACATTACATTGAGCATAATGCTATCCCCGAA
>CAZLUY010000560.1:0-2548 GCA_964562785.1 uncultured Limnohabitans sp.
CACTCGCATCACTTGGTCACTCAGTTTTTCATCTCTCGTCATTTCCGAATAACGAGATTGGGGACGCTGCTATCGCAAGACTCAGAAAGAACGGATTAAGAGCAGATCACATTCAACAAATTGATGGAAGGATGGGTACCTATTTTTTGGAAACGGGTTCCATGCAGCGAAGCTCCAAAATAATCTATGATCGCGCAGATTCTGTCTTTGCTCTTGAAGCATGCAAAGAATTAGATTGGGATAGCGTGTTGGATGGAGTTGATTGGATGCACTGGTCTGGTATAACCCCCTCACTTTCGCAAGTTACTGCTGATTTCGCTTCTGAAGTACTCAATCAAAGTTCACAGCGTGGAATAAAGGTCTCGGCCGATCTTTCCTATCGAAGTAATTCCTGGAAATATGGCAAAGAACCTATAGAGATAATGCCTGAATTACTCAGTCATTCACATGTCATTATCGGCGGTCTACGAGATTTTGAAAGTTGTCTTGGTATAAAAGAGAAAGAGTTAGACGAGGCTGTTTCAAAAGTTTTTGAAGCTCTCCATTCAGCTGAATTTGTGGTGACTTCCAACAGAATTTCTGAGAGCGCATCCATAAATGAATTCTCTGCGAGTTTATATTCTCGAAATCAGAAATTTCATTCTAAGGCTTATCGCTTAAGTCATATTGTAGATAGAGTGGGTACTGGTGATGCTTTTGCTGGTGCTTTGATACATGGGCTTTTGACTCAGAATGAGCAAATCGCTTTGGATTTGGGCGTTGCAGGCGCAGTAATGAAACACAGTATTCCTGGAGATATTCTTCAATGCTCAGAAGAAGAATTGGTAGAAATAATAAACAACGATAATCCCGGAAGAATCAAAAGATGATTAGGAATCCAGAGTCTCCATTTATTCAAAGAATGTATCAGGGCAGGATCATGCCGATCTTTTTTAATCCTGATCCAGATGTATGCCTGAAACTACTTGAAACAGCTTACGCTGGTGGTATCAGGGTTATTGAAATGGTGAACAGGGGTAAAGAGGCTCCTGACAATTTCCCAATCATCCGAAAAAGGGCCGATGAAATGGAAGGCTTAAGTCTCGGAATTGGTACGATATACAAACCTGAGGAGGCAGAACAGTTCTTGAAAATGGGGGCGGAATTCATCGTGTCACCAATCATGAGCAAATCACTAGGCCAATACTGCTCAGACCAGAATATTCCTTGGATTCCGGGATGTGGGACAGTGACTGAGGTTTATGAAGCACAGGAATTAGGAGCTGAACTCGTAAAAATTTACCCAGCAAATATTCTAACTCCGGATTTTGTTAAAGCAATTCATGCTGTTCTTCCCAACATAGAAATTATACCTACTGGGGGTGTGGAGCCTACATCAGAAAGTATAAAGACTTGGCTTGATGCCGGTGTTTGTTGTCTAGGCATGGGATCTCAATTGATGAGCAAAAATCTTGTCGCTGCAGGTGAATATGCTATGATCCAAAATACAATTGAATCAGCCTTGAACTTTGTCAACTTACATCGAGCAGATTAATGAGGAACCTGGTTTTCATAATCTGTCTGATTTCTTTCATTTCTGGCTGTCAGCAAAATCGATCTGTAAAGATTATTAAGATGGGACATGCGCAGGTTACTGCTCATCCTGTGCATGAGGCTATGCTTTTTCTTTCTGAGAAACTTGAAGAAAAATCAAATGGTAAGCTCATCCTTAAAGTTTACCCAAATCAACAATTGGGCACTGAAAGGGAGTTGCTTGAGCTGCTGCAAATAGGTAGCGTTGGGATGACCAAAGTATCTGCTGCCTCCCTTGAAGCTTTTTCACCCGACATTCAGGTCCTAGGACTTCCATATCTTTTCAGAGATGACGATCATATGAATGAGGTTCTGAATGGAGATATTGGCAAAGGACTTCTTTTAGGATCTCAAAAGTATTGGCTTCGTGGACTATGCTTCTATGATGCCGGAAAGAGAAGTTTTTATAGCAAAGAAGCTCCAATTGAAGCTCCTTCAGATCTTGCTGGATTAAAAGTTAGGGTAATGGAATCCCAGATGGCCATCAATATGGTGAGAAGCATGGGAGGCTCACCAACGCCGGTTTCATATGGTGAATTGTATACGGCATTGCAGCAAGGTGTTGTTGATGGGGCGGAGAACAACCCGCCTAGTTTTTACAATTCCAGACATTACGAGGTTTGCAAGTATTATTCGATTGATGAGCATACGGCAATCCCTGATGTGGTATTGATTTCCACCAAGGTCTGGGAAACTTTATCTGAGCAAGAGCAAGCTTGGGTTCAGGAGGCAGCTGATGAATCTGCGGTCCATCAATACAAACTTTGGGCTGAATCTGTTGAGGAATCTTTGAGGGAAGTGAAGAAAGCAGGAGTTGAGATTTCCTATCCAGACAAAAGCCTTTTTAGAGATCAGGTGAGTGATCTATATGAAAACATAAAATCGGAAAACCCTCGATTAGGGTCTTTAATAGAAGAAATTCAAAAGGTTAAATGAGGTTTAAAAAATACCTGGATTCATTCCTTGGAGCTTCCAT
>CAZLUY010000561.1:0-1602 GCA_964562785.1 uncultured Limnohabitans sp.
AGGGACTTTTCGCAACTCGGTTTACAATCTCACTCATTTCAACAAAAGGTTTTTCTTTGACTTAATCACTTTAAATTCCTTGAGATAGTCCGGTACAAAATAGGCCAAGTCTTCAAAATCACTCTTTAAATACTTCTGATATGCAAGCTCTCCCATCTCTCTGGCAGAAATTGCTATTTCAAGAAAAACAGCATTCTCATCCTTGATGATTTCTTTGGCCTTTACTGCACCGTCTCCAAGGAAATAAACCTTTCCTTTCTCCAATTGGTTCGAGAATGAATCTTCATTCAAAACCAGAGAGCGGAGCTCATCAGTTGCAATCCCTCGGGAATCAAAAGTTTGACAGTAAACTTCCATCCTTCTTGCATCAAGCATAGGAACTAAAAGCCCATCATCTTCAAGCTTCTTTGCCCCAGCCCCTGCTAATACAGGCATGGCGCCAACCCCAATCAAAGGTATACCTCCTGCCATTGCGAGTCCTTTGGCCGTTGAAACACCAATTCGAAGTCCTGTATAAGACCCTGGTCCTGCCGATACGGCAACTGCTTTAATATCTGAAACAGAAAGATTTCCTTCTTCCAAAACCGAAGAAATGAAATCCATAATCTTAGCCGAGTGAATTCCTGCACCATTCTCCTCTTTGATGGCTTTAAGCTCACCTTCCCTATGGAGGGCAACTGAGCAAACCGTAGTAGAAGTTTCTATTGAAAGGATATTAGCCATCTATGCAATCAGTTCGCAGAGGCGGAAAGTGTGTTTCTAATCAATTCCGGATTACCAAGAAATTTTTGAGCAACCTGAATATCCTCATCATAATTAAGTCCAGATTCAATCATTCCTTCCTGGAAAAAATATCTGGAAACGATTTCTCCGGAGATGATTTTCATGATTTCATCCTTATTAGTAATCAGGTCCTGCTCTTTATTATGATTTACTCTTTCCTTGATCACTTCCAACTCATCCTTAATCTCATCGAAATAGTCTTCTTTCTCGGCATATTTCTCCAAGTCAGAAAGCGATTTCTCCATATATGTGGTATAATCATATTCCTTACCCTCAAGAGATGCAATGAAATCCTCGTAGTCTTGATCAGTAATCATAAAATTCCGAGGGTCTGTCACTTCATCCTTGGTGTAATAGTAATCAGTCGCATAGTCGAAAATATGATTGCCCGCTACCAAGGTATAAGAGATAGGAGCGTACTTAATTGGAGTGACGGCCTCATCAGGTTCTATCCCAGCACCATCCAATACAATACGACCATTCTTGGTTTGAAATTCCTGTCTGAGTGAGTCAGGTACAGTAGTCAACTCACCAGCCTCTCTACTCTGAGCATAATCTATTGCTTGAATACACCGCCCACTAGGAATGTAATACTTAGCAGTAGTTACTTTCACCTGTGCATTGTATGTCAAAGGCAAAGTGGTTTGTACAAGACCTTTGCCAAATGATTTTCTACCTACCAATACAGCACGATCATAATCCTGAAGAGCTCCGGCTACAATTTCTGATGCAGAGGCACTGCCTTCGTTAATCAAAACAACAAGAGGCATACTTTTATCCACAGGTGTTTTTGTGGTTTTATAGGTGAAGTTCACATTC
>CAZLUY010000562.1:0-3056 GCA_964562785.1 uncultured Limnohabitans sp.
CCATATATCGACTTTTTAAGGCTAAAAAGTTTTACAGCTTTTACAAAACTGAAGGATGATGATGTTGCCTCCGGGGCCTACCTAAATGAGGCTTTGAAGTCTTATCAAAAGATGGTCCCCTTCAACAATTTCCTTGCACAAGCTATTGAAGATGTGGAGGACGGATCTGGATTGCTTTAAAGCATTTTATCCAGGTATTTTTCCAAAGCAATAGCTACTCCGTCTTCCTTATGATGGAGTGTATGGTCATCAGCAACCATTTTTAGTTCAGTTCTTGCATTAGCCACTGCGACGCCCGTTCCTACATATTGGATCAGATCTATGTCATTGTAATTGTCCCCGAAAGCAATGACCTCTTCAGGGCCGAAATCATACTTTTCTAAGATAAGTTTTAGAGCCGTTGCCTTGGAAATTTTTCTTGGAGCAATTTCAATGTAAGTATTCTTTGACCTATACAAATGGAGTTCATTGGCATGTGCCAAATGCAATTCACCAAAAAACCAGGAAATTTCCTGACTATCCCCCATGGCCATCACCTTGTGAGCGCCTGTATTTTCCTCTTCCCACAACTTCAATACCTCTTCATTTGACATCCAGACTGGTTCTGCTTTGGTATTCCTTATTTCACGTTGTGACCAATAATCATCCTTTGGCTCATACCAATCATCAGCTTGATAAAGACTGATGTGCAGGCTGGTTTGCTTAGCGAAGTCTAGAATTTTCTTCACCAGCTCTAAAGGTATTTTAGTGCTTTCTAAGGTCTTTCCTTCAGAATCCAGAACAAGGCCTCCATTGTAAACAATCATTGGATTTGTTGGCCTGTCCAGGTCCTCAAGAAGATGAAGCATGGCTTTGGGCATACGTGAGCTAGCCAAAATGATAGGAAAATCATCTGGTAGCTGGGAAATTACTTTTTTTAGCCTTGGAGAAAGATCACGCTCAGAATTCAGCAATGTGCCATCGATGTCTGAGCAGATGGCTTTGATTCTCATGAGATCAGAAATTCCAGTCTACTTCCTCAGCGAAATTAGCGAATACGCCAAAACCAATGATTGAGATAAACAAAATGGCAATACCAATCGCAATAAATTTCACAATAAGTTCTGCCTTGGCCCAATTGGCTTTGTTCGGTTCTGTATTGGAATCTACTGCCCAAACAATGAGCATGATGAAACCAATGATTGGGATCTTAGTAACCAAGACTGAGATGATCCAATCTCCCAAAGAATGGGGCTTTTTTTGAAATTCAGGAGGGATATTCATGGTGCTAGGGGTTTAAAAGTCTATGGTATTGAAAGTATACTCTTTCATGGCAAAATTTTCTGGATTCATTGGATCAGTTTGAATAAACTGAACGGTGATGATATCGTAATCATCGCTTTTTTCGAAATCTCGGATGTAAATCTCAGCGCACTTTCTTGCTAATAGATCAGGTTGGTCACCAAGCAATAAGGGATCTCCATTCTCAAGTTTCAAAAAAATCGTGGATTCAGAACCTTCCTCATTCTGGGTCTGGCTTAGATTTACATTCATACCTTGAAAATTGCCCAAGGCGCGTATCTCATCCGAAGGCAAAAAACCCTCACCCATCATTTTTTCCATACCCCAGAGCGCACCTTTCACAAGGTTTTCTGGCTCACAGGAACAAGCGTTGAGAGCGATTGAAAATAGGAAGATGGACCCTAAGTGGAGTAAGCTTTTCATAGTTGGCTGAATCGTGATTAAGCCAAATTAATGAAAAAAAAAGACTCTTATTTTCGAGTTATTTTAAGAACCGCATACCTCTCGTAAGGATTGATCCTTGCATTTATTGAAGGGTAGGGTAAAACGTCTACTAAAGTGATAATATGATCCTGAGTTTCATAGGAGGTTAAATAACCTTCAGGATTTGATTCGCTTGCCAGGATAAAATTATAATCCCCAGTTCTATCTTTTACCGTCAAATTGACTTTTACAAAACCAGCTTGAACACACTGCACCCCATTAGGACATCTGGAATCTTCAATATCAGGTGACAAGAAGATGCTGAGGTTTTCATTTGTAAAAGAGAGTGTCTCATCCACTTTTAGCTCATAATCGAGCCCTTCAACAAAATCCGGGTCTTCAGTGGCGCATGAAAAAATGGAGATTAAGAGAAAAAGTGAAAAGAGTTTTTTCATAGTGTGAATGGGTATGAGGTGATTTACGATTGATAAATGAAGAAGTTTTATAGGTAGGAATTTATTCCTTCCAAAAACTCACTTTTATTTCTCCGCTTAATCTCAAAAAAGAAAAGCCTCGAAAAAACACGAGGCTTTTGTGGAGAATACCGGAGTCGAACCGGTGACCTCCACACTGCCAGTGTGGCGCTCTAGCCAGCTGAGCTAATCCCCCAATAGGTTTGCAAATATAGAAATGGCTTTCGGCTGTGCAAAGCCTTTTTAGTCGTTGGAATAATTAATCCGGGTCATGATGCTTCGACCAAGAGTGATCTCATCAGTGTACTCTAATTCTCCACCTACGGGGATGCCTCGAGCGATGGTGCTCACCTTGACTCCGGTGTCTTTCAATCGTTTGGCCAAATAGAAGGAAGTGGTATCTCCTTCCATCGTACCACTGAGCGCCAAGATCACTTCAGAAACAGGTTCGTCTTTTGGGTTTTCAACCCTTTGCACCAAACTTTCGATGTGGAGCTCTTCTGGGCCGATCCCTTGCAAAGGTGAGATCACCCCGCCAAGAACATGGTATTTTCCCGTGTATTGATTGGTGTTTTCGATGGCCAAAACGTCCTGAATATCCTCTACCACGCAGATTAGGGAAGAGTCCCTTTTGGGACTCAAACAAATCGAGCACAGATCCCCATCAGATATATTGTGGCAGCATTTACAATACTTTACCTCCGTCCTCATCGTAGTCAAGGCAAGACTTAATGCTTCAGTTTGAACAGGATTTTGCTTGAGCAAATGAAGTGCGAGCCTTAATGCTGTCTTTTTTCCAATGCCAGGCAACCTTGAAATTTCGGTGACGGCATCTTCTATAAGTTTGGAAGGGATGTTCACAAATAAATTTTCTTAAGC
>CAZLUY010000563.1:0-2894 GCA_964562785.1 uncultured Limnohabitans sp.
ATCTGACGTTAAAATCATTACTTTTGCGACAAATATTTTCGAGAGGATGTTTGATAATTTAAGTGTAAAACTAGATCGCGCGTTCAAAACCCTGAAAGGAACGGGTAAAATTACCGAGATCAATGTGGCCTCAACAGCCAAGGAGATCCGTCGGGCTTTGATCGATGCCGATGTAAACTATAAAGTAGCCAAAGAGGTAACTGACAAAATCAGAACTGAGGCTCTCGGAAGAGATGTCTTGATTTCTGTTTCTCCAGGCCAACTTTTGGTTAAGATTACTCAGGAAGAGCTCACCAAATTAATGGGTGGGACCAAGGTGGATATCAATCTTTCTGGAGACCCTTCTGTCATTTTGATTTCAGGTCTTCAGGGTTCTGGTAAGACCACTTTCACGGGAAAGCTTGGTAGCCTTCTCAAAAAGCAAGGACGGCAGGTTCTTTTAGTAGCCTGTGATATTTACAGACCAGCGGCGATTGATCAGCTAAAGGTTTTAGGTGAGCAGATTGGTGTGGAGGTCTACGCTGAACCTGAAAACAAAAACGCTCTCGAAATAGCAAATAATGCAATCGCCTATGCGAAAAAGACCGGTAAGAAGACGGTAATAGTCGATACGGCTGGTCGTCTTGCAGTAGACGAGCAAATGATGAATGAGATTGAAGAGTTAAAAAATGCTCTCAATCCTTCTGAGACCTTATTCGTGGTTGACTCTATGACAGGTCAGGATGCTGTCAATACCGCGAAGACTTTCGATGAAAGACTTGACTTCAATGGTGTAGTATTAACCAAACTTGATGGTGATACTCGTGGTGGTGCGGCGATTTCCATTCGCCATGTAGTGAATAAGCCGATCAAGTTTATCTCTACAGGTGAGAAAATGGAGAATCTGGATGTCTTCCATCCAGATAGAATGGCACAGCGAATCCTCGGCATGGGTGACGTGATTTCCCTTGTGGAAAGAGCCCAGCAATCTTTCGATGAAGATGAAGCCAAGCGAATCAATGCTAAAATCCGCCAGAATAATTTCAATTTCGATGATTTCCTTTCTCAGCTTGAACAAGTCAAGAAAATGGGTAACCTCAAGGACTTGATGGGAATGATTCCTGGAATGGGGAAAGCCATGAAGGGATTAGACATTGATGATGATTCCTTTAAACCAATTGAGGCCATTATCAGAAGTATGACTCCTTCTGAAAGAGAGAATCCAAGCATTATTGATGGAAGTAGAAGAAAAAGACTTGCTGCAGGTTCTGGAAGAACAATCACTGAAGTCAATAATCTGATGAAGCAGTTTGCTGATATGCGTAAAATGATGAAGCAAATGAATAAAATGGGCGGTGCGAAAGCAGCCATGGGAAAGATGCTTCCAGGAGCAGGGAGGAGATAAACTTCTTGAGCCTTAGAAATAACAAACCCAGTCAATTGACTGGGTTTTTTTAGTTCATCCAGCGCTTCATATAGTCCAGAAAATCATCCTTGTAATTGTCCCCAATTGTAATGGATTGTTCCCCTATGTTCACCGTATTTTTTGATACAGATTCGATCTGTTCCAGGGATATGATATAGGACCTATGCACTCGCATAAATTTATCCTTTGGAAGCATTTCTCCCATGCTTTTCAAGCTCATCAGGGAGAGTAAAGGATTAGGCTTTGAAAGCAGGTGAACCTTCACATAATCTTTATATGCTTCAACAAAGGAGATATCAGAAAGCTTGACTTTAACTAACTGATATTCAACCTTTAAAAAAATATAATCAAGTGGAGTATCATTAATCTCTACCGCTCTTGAAGAAGATTGATCAAGTCGCTCAAAGTAGTTATAAGCTTTGGTTACAGCCTTTAAAAAATCTTCATATCCATAAGGTTTTAACAGGTAATCTAAAGCATCTACTTTGTATCCCTCAATAGCGAATTGGTTGTAAGCTGTGGCGAAAATTATCCTTGTATTGGACTTGTCTTTTTTTCCGTCTAAAACCCTAGCCAGCTCCATCCCTGAAAGGTCTGGCATTTGAATATCCATGATGACGAGTTGTACGTCGTTGGCATTGATGAAAGCCAGGGCTTCTACCGCGCTGGTGAACCTTCCAACCAGATTTAGAAATGAGGTTTGCTCTACAAACCTGCAGACTAAATCCAGTGCCAGTGGCTCATCATCAATTGCTACGCAGTTTAATGTCATTCTAGGGATACAGTCAGATTCACCCAATACTCATTATTGGAATCCTCTTTACCAAATTTTATTCGATGTTTATTGGGGTAAAGGAGGTCTAATCTTCTTCGTGTATTTGCCAGGCCGATGCCATTTTCTTTGGCTTCTGGGCTATCAGGATGAAGTGGGAAAATGTGATTTCTTGTTTCAAAGAAAAGCGTATTTCCCATGATTTCGAGCTTGATAAGGATTTCACTCTCTTTTTGGGCACTCACTCCATGCTTGAAGCAGTTTTCAAGAAAAGGAAGCAGAAGCATAGGGGCAATAAGGTGATTTTCCCTTGGTTCCTCTATCTGTAAGTTCAACTTAACCTTAGGCGAAAGACGCATTTTCATCAATTCGACATAATCATTAATGAAGCTGATCTCATTGCTGATGGAAGTATAATCTTTCTGATTTTCGTAAAGAACATATCGCATCATTCTGGATAATTTTAGCAGGGCTTCCTGTGCTTTTGTGATATCCAGATTGGTGAGTGAATAGATATTGTTCAGTGTATTAAAGAAGAAATGCGGATTGATTTGAGCCTTCAAATAAGACAGCTCCGTCTTGATTCTTTGCTTATCCAATTCTACCCTGACGGCTTCATCTTTCTGCCATTTTTGTACGGAGGCTACAGAAGTACTCACCCCAACAGACAATAAATACAGAAGTAGCTGGAAGATATCTCCGAAGATCCAACGACCA
>CAZLUY010000564.1:0-2707 GCA_964562785.1 uncultured Limnohabitans sp.
CACATTTGCCAAAACCTGACCTGCCGACACAAATTCTCCTGTAAAATTGACTGAAAGCTTTTCAATCCTGCCTGGGATGTGTGAAGATTGGGTAGATAGCAAACGTTCATCTGCCTGTACTTTTCCATTTAGACGAATTGATTTATCAGCCTTACCCTTATTAACCACCATAGTTTGAATCTGTGCCAACTGCATGGCAGTTGGTGACATGCTCACTGCCATAGGGTCTAATTCACCATCTGTGGATTCCAAAGGAATCAAGTCCATACCACAAATAGGACAATCGCCTGATTCACTCTTCCTGATCTGTGGATGCATAGAGCATGTCCAAATTGTTTCGGAATCTGCCATTGCAGTATGGTTATGTTCATCCGTTTGGTTTTCATTGGATCTTCCGAAAATTATCCAGCCAAGTAGCAAGCCGATAGCCATTGTGCTTATGGCTATAATTACTGTTGTTTTATTTATATTTTTCATCTTAATTCTTGATTTGTCTTTTTAATAATTGTGCATTGAAAGCAACTATCACAGTGCTAAGGCTCATTAGAACCGCACCGATGGCAGGGCTGAGAATAATCCCAACACCTGCCAAAACACCAGCAGCTAAAGGAACGGCTACAATGTTGTAACCTGCTGCCCACCATAAGTTTTGCATCATTTTTTTGTAAGTAGCCGCACCGAAAAGAATCAAATTGGCAATGTCTTTCGGGTTACTGTTGACCAAAACAATATCAGCCGTTTCGGCTGCTACATCTGTGCCCGAACCAACGGCAATCCCCACATTAGCCTGTGCAAGAGCAGGGGCATCATTTACACCATCACCCGTCATGGCTACAAATTCACCTTTTTCCTGAAGCTCTTTAATGATGCGTTGTTTGTCTTCGGGGAGTACTTCTGCATAGAAGTTGTCCAAAGAGAGTTGCTGGCTAACTGCTTTTGCCACTTGCTGGTTATCACCTGTTGCCATGTAAACTTTTATACCTCTCTCTTTTAGCGTATTTATTGCTGATAAAGATTCTGGTCGAATTTCGTCTGCAAGGGCAATGTATCCTGCCAATGAATTGTCAATCAAAACAAATACTACCGTTTCATCCTCTGTTTTAAAAGCATCAGCTGGAGTGTCAAATCCCTGCTCTGTAAGCATTCCTGGACTAACAATTTTGATTTCCTGTCCTTTTAGGTTTGCCTTGATTCCTTTTCCTGTAATATTTTGGAAGTTCTCAGGCTCTTGTAAAGTCAAATCATTTGCTTTTGCCTTACGAACGATACCTGCCGCTATAGGATGCTCAGAACTATTTTCTATAGACGCAGCAATTTGAAGTAATTCATTGTCCGAGTAATTGTCTAAAGTACTTTTAAACCGTGTTACCCCAAATTCACCTTTGGTTAAAGTGCCTGTTTTGTCGAATATGATTGCGGTTAGTTTCCTTGCATTCTCAAATGCTGTTCGGTTTCTGATCAATAATCCATTTTTAGCAGAAACAGCCGTGGAAATGGCCACTACTAAAGGGACAGCTAAGCCCAAAGCATGAGGACATGAGATAATCATGACGGTTACCATACGTTCTAATGCATATTCAAAGTCTTTACCGAGGCTCAACCATACTACAAGTGTGGTCATACCTGCTCCTAAAGCGATGTAGAATAACCATGCAGCGGCTTTATCTGCCAGATTTTGGGTTTTGGATTTCGTTTCCTGAGCTTCTTTCACCATTTCTATCACCTTAGACAAGTAGGAATCTTTGCCCGTATGCTTCACTTTGATTTTTAAGGTGCCATTGTCATTGACCGAACCACCAATAACCTGATCATTTCTATGTTTGGTTACTGGTTTTGATTCCCCAGTAAGCATGGATTCATTTACATGACTTTCACCTTCCAATACGATACCATCAGCAGGGATTTTTTCGCCTGGTCTTACCAGTATGGTGTCATTGCCTTTTAAATTATCAATAGGCACATCTTCATGCTCCCCATCTTCTTTAATTCTGCGAGCTGTTGAAGGCATCATTTTGGCCAATTCCTGCAAGGCATTGGAAGCTCCCATAACGGATTTCATCTCTATCCAGTGGCCTAATAGCATGATGACGATTAAGCTGGCGAGTTCCCAAAAGAAGATTTTGCCACCAAGTCCAAATACTACAGCTGAACTGTAGAAATAGGCTACTGAAATAGCTAAAGCAATCAAAGTCATCATACCCGGAGCTTTCTTTTTTACTTCATCTGCGAGACCTTTTAGGAATGGCCAACCTCCATAAAAGAAAATAATGGATGAAAGCACGAATTGAACATATCGATCACCATTGAAGCGAAGTTCATAACCGATTAATCCCTGTATCATTGGTGCAAGCACTACGATAGGCAGGGTGATGACTAAAGAAATCCAAAAGCGTTTTTTGAAATCTTCAATCATGTGGGCATGATGTCCCTGGTGATGGTCATGAGATTCATGGCCATTATTATGATTACTATGGTCATGGTGTTCATGACTATGCTTGTGATCTTCGTTTGTATGATTATGATGTTTATTTTCCATGATTATTTCGATTTAGCTGTGACATAATCCAGTTCTGCTAATGCGATGTGGTATTCCGACAAGGCAGTAGCTTTCATTTTTTGATACTTTAATATTTGCTGTTGCATGCGCAACACTTCTTCAAATTCTTTTCCTGAATTGCCATAGCTGACAAACAAGAGGTTTAAAGAT
>CAZLUY010000565.1:0-2875 GCA_964562785.1 uncultured Limnohabitans sp.
TCCAAATCAGATATCTCTTTTTCAAGATTCTGAATCTGCAGCTGAATATCACTAGCCTGGCTTCTCAGAGCAGTAAGTTGATTTACTTTTTCCTGAATCTCAGATTCACTAGCCTCTTGTGGAGCACAAGCAAATACTATCGCTGAGAAAGCAAATACGGCGATTATGTTAACTGTATTTTTCATGGTGTTTTATCTACGTCTGAAGAAAAAATTCAGATATGGTTGGTTAGAAGTTCAAGTTTGATTTTAGGATACCCAGAGCTTTCTCCAAGTCAACTTTGGCTATTAAGCCATCATACAAAGAGGATAAGTAGTTTATCTGCGCAGTAACTAAAGCTGCATCTGCTTCAACTACTTCCAGGTTAGTTCCTACTCCTTCATTGTATTTTATTTTAGTAATGTCAAATACCTCCTGTGCAAGAATCATATTCTCCTGCTGAACTCTTAAAATGTCCAGATCATTGGATAAGGTCTCTCTTGCCTGGAAAATCTCAAGGTCAATGTTCTGCTCAAGGAAGATTTGCTGATTTTCTATTTGTCTCAGCTGTACTCGGTTTTTCTGAATCAAGGCACTCTTTCTGAATCCATCAAAAATTGGGATAGTCATGGTAACTCCCAGTAAGGAGCTACTAAACCAGTTTACCGATTCAAAGGTGGTCCCGAAAGAATTTCCTGCCCCACTTCTCTGATAGTTAGCATTAAAGGTGATCGCAGGCATGTATTGAACATGATTGTTTTTCAAATCGAGCGATGTCAATTCAAATTGCTTACTCAATTGATCAAGTTCCACTCTTCGAATTCCTTCCATCAAAAGGATTTCCTCAAGCTCTTCCTCAGGATTTAAATCAGCAAGGGACTCAAGAATCTCTACATCATACTGACTTGGAAGACCCATCTGAATCTTAAGTAGCTGCTTACTGATATCGTAGGCAGTTTCAGCTCTCTTTAATTCTGATAAAGTGTTATTTCTTTGAACGGAAATTCTACTAACATCCAGTTTTTCTGAGAAGCCAGCTTCGTTCAGCGCCTTAGTCTCAGCAAGGAGGGAATCTAGTCTTCTAAGATTGGATTCGGATAATTCGATTCTTCGGTCATTTACCAAAACACCGAAATAGGCCTTCTTCACATTCTCAATCACATCGTTCTCAGCCTTAATCTGATCGAATTGAGTCAATTCAGTGTATGTATTCGCTGCTTTCAATCCTAGGAAGAAAGAGCCATCAAAAATCATCTGGCTTACAGTAACTCCGAGTCCTGATTGATAACTCACACCAAACCTTGCTGGAATCACATCCGAAGGCAAATCCGGATCTCCGAACGGAGGTTCGTTTGGTAAGAAAACTACGGGTATTTCAGGGTTATAGTTAATGTTAAAGCTACCGTTGATCTGAGGAAGCCCCTTTGAGGTTTCCTCCTTCACTCTGGCCTTTGAGATGAGCACCTCAAGACGAGCATTTTTTGAGTTCACATTATTCTCGAGAGCAAATTCAAGTGTTTCAGTTAAGCTCAGCTGAAGAATCTCCTGTTGCTGCTGCGCCCTTGTAAAAGTGCTTAAGGCTAGCAGCAGTGTTAGGGTGGTTAATAGGTTTTTCATAGCACTTTAGCGGTCGGTTTGTTTTCTATTTTTGATTTATAGGCTTCTCGGCCTTTAGAAGTAAAAATTCCATGTAAGAAATGGTCCATAATTTCGAGCTGTACATCCAATAGACTGATCTTCCCATCTCTAAATTCTCTTGATTCAAAAATTGAGTTGATCTGGTTAACTCTCACCATGGACAAAATTTCACTATTAATCTCCTCGCGGAAGTAACCCAGGCTCTTACCCTTTTCCAGTACTCTATAAATATCCTTTCGGATGACGTTCTCCTTAAAGTCCTGAAATAGATCCCAGACTTCTGGGAAATATTTTTGGATCTCCAGAATCACCATCGGGTTCATATTTGTGAGTCTTTCCCTCATCATTCTGGAAGTGGTAAGAAGGTTTTCGATAACACCATCTTCCTCTTCCAATAAGGAAGTCACAATCTCATGATCTTCGTGAAGCATTTTTCTGAAAGATGAAACCACCAGGTCTTTCTTATCCTTGAAGTCCTGATAAATGGTCTTCTTGGAAATACCGAGTCGTCTGGCAATGTCATCCATTGTCACGCTGCGTACCCCAAATCGGGTAAACTGATCTAGAGAAGTTTCTAGGATTTTTTCACGCATAGGCTCATAATTTTCAAGTCAAAACTATGGAAACTATCAAAGAGTTCAAAGTTTCCGTAGTTTTTTGCAAAAATTTTATATTGCCTTAACATTTGAATATTATGAAATACAAATATTCTTATGTAAAACATGTAGTGAGCCCGAATTAAATTTGGAAGGCGAGTTCACAGTACTAGACCACGACTACTGATTTATGAGTTTTTTAAGCAATTCCTGGGGGAAACTGTTCTATGAAAAAAGAGGAGAGGGTAAAAACTTCACCTTGATCTTCCATGGCTTTGGCCAATCTCACAAAGACATGTTGGCTTTTGAAAAAATCAGAAAAGCGGAGGACACCTATATATATGTTGACATGTTCTATCATGGAAGATCGATTTGGAAATCCCCAAATGTGATTCTTAATAAAGAACATTGGAAGATTATCATCGAGCAGCTTTGTGATCAACTCGGAATTATTTCTTTCAAACTAATTGGCTTTAGTATGGGAGGAAAGCTTAGCCTACTCACCTATGAGGTTCTACCCGACAGGATATCCGGACTAACCCTGATTGGGCCCGACGGAATCAAAACTGGTAAATGGTATAGTACCTCCAACTATCCCGACTTTTTCAGCGGGGCATTTAAACAGGTCATATTCACCCCGGAACCAGTCTTTTCTCTTTTTA
>CAZLUY010000566.1:0-6916 GCA_964562785.1 uncultured Limnohabitans sp.
GGATTGTCTGTTCTATATCTCTCTTGATACTTTTCATCATTCGTAAGAGAATAGATAGCTCCTCCATGAACAACCACTTTCACATGAAGTCTCTCTTTTGGCACCCCCGCAAGCCCATGCAGATTCATAAGTCTGGCCACATTGTCTACATACCTATTGATCGACGCCGGATTATTGCCTGCTGAAGTCAAATCCACAATAATCTTATACTCTTTGGAAGGATCGGGAACTTCTGTTGCATCCTTTATCTCATAGATTCCGCCATGTCCTTTTACGATTGGGAATTGTGGAGTTTGAGCATTTGCAGCAAGGCTGATTAAACATACAAAAAGAGTGAATAGGAGTATTTTTTTCATTGAGATAGAATTAGGGCGAAAAGCTAGGGAAAATCAATTCTTTCTCAAACCTTCAATTCTGCTTTTTTCTTTAGTCAAATATTCCATTTCCTGAGCACGATCTTCCTTTCTTTCAAAAGCATCAGAATTCACATAATCCGCATAGAGTTCGATTTCTTCCAGGGCTCTCTCGAAGTAACCCAAGCGCACGAAAACATCTATTCTAATACTCCTAGCCCAAAGTTTCCCCGGATCAATTTCCAAGGCAGTTTCCGCCAATTCTAGAGCTCGAGAATAGTTTTCCTCTCTGAAATAATAATAGTCAGCTGCACCGGCGTACCAATCTCCATTTTTACTTTTTCCAGAAATCAACTCGGATTCGATGAAGGCTTCTATTTCGACTTGAGTGCTGGTCTCAACCATAAAACTTACTTGAACATCCGCCCAGGAAATATAAACCAGAGCGTTATCTGGAATAATATCCACGTCAATGGTCAGCGTTTCATAGAACCTTTTGCTGTTGAGTTTCTTCATAGGATACCGTAAAACATCCTTTGACGCATCATAATCATAACTACCATATAGCTCGGTGTCAGAATTAAGAATCAACATCCAACTTTCATGACCAGGAATGGTGAAGATGGAGTATTGACCAGCCTCTACTTCCTGACCTCCGATTTTCACATTCTTATCGAAGCTAATTTTGGTTGCATAACCAGCTCCCGTCCTCCATACTTCACCCCAGGGAACTAATTCTCCAAAAATCTCTCTGCCTCTAGCTGACGGACGCTCATATTCTATTTGAATTAACGTGTTACCAACCACCTGAGATATTTCACCTTTAGGGCTTCTGGAGGGGAAAGGATAATCTTCAGTTTGGCTATAAGCCTGAAAAAAAGTCAAGGAAAAGAGAATGAAGAATAGAGGAGATTTTGCCATCATAGGTTCACTTTTTTATCAAAAAATAGATTCTATAATCTTCTACGGAAATAAACAAAAAAAGCTCTTTAGTTTCCTAAAGAGCTTTTGTGCGCACGAGAAGATTCGAACTTCCACGCTCATAGAGCACCACCCCCTCAAGATGGCGTGTCTACCAGTTTCACCACGTGCGCAGTTAAGGTCAGCAAAAGTAGAGTTTCAGATTTTTATCTGCAACAAAGCTTAATTCTTTTGCAGATATAATTTATCTGTAAACTTTTCGCTCTGCTGATAGCAAAGTATTGTAAAGCAAAGAGGCTATGGTCATAGGCCCAACTCCTCCAGGTACAGGTGTGATTGCAGAAACTTTTGGTTCTACTTCATCAAACTTCACATCACCCAATAACCTGAATCCGGATTTTTTGCTTGCATCTGGAACTCTATGAATCCCAACGTCGATCACAACTGCACCAGGTTTCACCATATCGGCTGTCACAAACTCAGGCTTGCCTAAAGCAACGATAAGTATATCTGCTGATCGAGCAATCTCAGGAAGGTTCTGAGTTCGGCTATGAGTAAGGGTAACTGTAGCATTTCCTGGATAACCATTCCTGGCCATTAGAATACTCATTGGGCTACCTACAATATGACTTCGGCCAATCACTACACAGTGCTTACCTGAGGTCTCTATTTCATATCTCTTCAACAACTCAACGATTCCGTATGGGGTGGCCGCAACATATGCGGGCCAGTTCAAGGCCATACGACCGACATTGGATGGGGTGAAGCCATCAACATCCTTTTCAGGCTTAATTTTATTAGTCACCTTCTCAACAGAAATATGCTTGGGTAGTGGAAGCTGTACAATCAATCCATCTATATCAGGGTTTTCATTGATATCCTCCACGGTCTTTAGCAGTTCCTCTTCAGAGATTGAATCTTCAAGGCGAACCAAAGTTGATTCAAATCCTACATATTCACAGGCCTTCACCTTGGCTCCTACATAGGTCTGGCTTGCACCATCGTTTCCAACAAGAATTGCAGCTAAATGAGGTGTTTTCCCTCCTTCAGTTTTTATTTCTGCTACTCTTTGTTTGATCTCCTCCTTTATTTCTGCAGAGGTCTTTTTTCCATCTATTAAGGTTGCCATAGGAATATGCTTTTTTAATCTAATTTCAATACTGCCATGAATGCTTCTTGGGGCACTTCTACATTACCCACTTGTCGCATTCGTTTTTTACCCTTCTTCTGTTTTTCAAGAAGTTTTCTTTTTCGGGTAATATCACCACCATAACACTTGGCGATTACATTCTTTCGCAATGCCTTCACCGTTTCTCTGGCAATAATCTTGGTTCCAATTGCTGCTTGAATTGCAATCTCAAACATTTGCCTAGGAACAAGTTCTTTCAACTTCTCGCAAAGTCTCTTTCCCCATTCATAGGCTTTGTCTCTATGGACAACTGCTGATAGTGCATCGACTGGCTCTCCATTCAACATGATATCTAATCGCACCATTTTTGAAGGTTGGTACCCTTTTAACTCATAATCCAAAGAAGCATATCCTCGGGAAATAGTTTTGAGCTTGTCAAAGAAATCGAAAACGATCTCGGCCAAAGGCATATCAAATGATAGCTCTACCCTATCAGCTGTCAAATACACTTGATTCTTAATCTGCCCTCTTTTCTCCATACAAAGCTGGATCACAGGGCCTACATAATCGGCAGCTGTAATGATTGAAGCCTTGACAAAGGGTTCTTCAATATGCTTGAATCGGTTGGGATCAGGCATATCAGAAGGAGCATTAATCTCTTGATAGGTATCATCCGTCATTAGGGCTCTAAACTGAACAGACGGGACTGTTGTGATTACAGTCATATCAAATTCACGTTCCAGTCTCTCCTGTACGATCTCCATATGAAGCATCCCAAGGAAGCCGCAACGAAAACCGAAACCTAAAGCAGCAGATGTTTCCGGTTCCCAAACCAAGGAGGCATCATTTAGCTGAAGTTTTTCCATTGAGGCTCTAAGCTCTTCATACTCCGTGGTATCCACAGGATAAATCCCAGCAAAAACCATAGGCTTAACATTTTCAAAGCCCTGAATAGCTTCAGAGCAAGGCTTATCAATATGTGTTATGGTATCACCCACTTTCACTTCCTTCGCTACCTTCACACCTGAAATCAGATAACCTACATCGCCGGCGGACATGGCCTGTTGAGGAATTTGGTTTACACCCAGAATACCAATTTCATCAGCATCATACTCTTTCCCAGTATTGACAAACTTGATCTTGTCGCCTTTTTTCAGAGTTCCATTGAAAATTCTGAAAATGACTTCAACTCCTCTAAAAGAATTATAGACCGAGTCAAAAATCATGGCTTGCAATGGCTCCTTTGGGTCACCTTTCGGAGCTGGTATATTATTCACTACAGATTTTAAGATATCCTCGATTCCAAGGCCTTCTTTACCGGAAGCCAGAATAATATCTTCACGATCACAGCCAATTAGGTCTATAACCTCGTCGGCAGCAGCTTCTGGATCTGCACCAGGCAAATCAATTTTATTTAGCACAGGAATGATTTCCAAATCATGCCCCATGGCCAAGTAAAGATTTGAAATCGTCTGAGCTTCAACACCTTGAGATGCATCCACAATTAACAAAGCGCCTTCGCAAGCTGCAATTGACCTTGATACTTCGTATGAAAAATCCACGTGCCCTGGAGTATCAATCAAATTCAATGTGTACTCCTCGCCTTCATGCATGTATTTCATTTGAATAGCATGAGACTTAATCGTAATTCCCCTCTCCCTTTCTAGATCCATATCATCAAGCAACTGGTTTTGCATTTCGCGATCAGAAACAGTGTTGGTAAACTGTAAAAGCCGATCAGCCAAGGTGCTCTTCCCATGATCAATATGGGCGATGATGCAGAAGTTTCGTATGTTTTTCATATTCATTTCGGGCGCAAAAGTAGTAAATAAAGCCCAGATTCTGAGCATTCTTAGGCCCCCTTAATTCTTCAATTCTTATGGTTCTCTTGAATTAATAATCCAGAATTTTATCCCTTTGATTAACTTTGAAATTCTAATTGTGATTTCATGAAATCTGTAGCTGAAAACAAAAAAGCCGAGAATATATCCCAGTACATTATATACATGTATCAAATGGAGGATTTGATTAGGTCTTACCAGGGAAATATGGATGAAATAGATGAATATGTCGTCTCAAAATATCCGGTTGAGGATGAGGAAAAAAAGGAAATTTCAAGTTGGTTTTCAGATTTGGTTGAGCAGATGAAAGAGGAGGGTATTCTTGAAAAAGGACATTTAGCTTTTCTGAATGAACTGGTAGATAAGCTTTCATCTATTCATTGGGATTTGCTAAAACGAGATGCCACTTATTTCGAAACCTACGGAGAGGCTAAACCTCATATAATGAATGCTGTAGTAGAGGCAGAAGGCCAAGACCTGGGAAATGAAATTCAAATTTGCATTAATGGTATTTACGGGCTCTTGCTGTGTAGGCTACTCGGGAAAAAAGTGAGTGAGGAGCAAATCGAATCAGCAAGAGCTTATGGAGGAGTGCTTAGTTTATTGAGCTATTACTATAAAGCCGAGAATTCACTTCCAAAGAACTAATCGAAAACCTCCATCTCCCAAATACTCTTGTATTCGCCATTGGACTCTACATACTCAAGAAGAGAAGAGTAGAATTCATTGCTAGCCAAGGTGGCAGAATCTCCTACAAGAACTAACTTCCGTTTAGCACGAGTAAGTGCCACATTCATTCTTCTTTCTTCTGATAAAAAGCCGATTTCGCCTTGTTCATTTGATCTTACCAGGGAGATAAATATAAAATCTCTTTCCTGACCTTGAAAACCGTCAACGGTATCAATGGTGATTAGATCTGGAAATGCACGGAGGTTTGGAAATTCAAATGAGTCAAATATCAGGGATTTAAGGTATCTGACCTGAGCAGAATAAGGTGCGATCAAGCCAATGCTCCATCTATTCTCTTTTATTCTACCTATACCAATTTCAACTAGTACATCATTCAAATACTTACATAAGAACTTACCTTCCCGGGGATTAAATGTACTTAGACTCTCAACTTCCTTTTGCTCATTAAATCCTGCTCCAGCCGTATCAATCCATGACAAAGGGGACTGATTTTCCAATATATGGCTTGCTGTATCTTCAGCGGACCTAAGTTTACCGTCATAAAAATGCTGATTAGAGAATCCCATAATAGCATCAGGCATTCTATACTGTACTTCCAGCATTTTTGCAGCTTGCGGCTTCCTTGAAATCACTTTTTCAAAAAGAGTTTTGGAAAGCCCTTCCTTCGCCGCTTCATAGGATTTAATTGTTGGTGGAAGCTGGCAATGATCTCCAGCAAAAATGACTTTTTTAGCCTTCTGAATAGGAATCCATGTTGCGGCTTCTAAGCCCTGCGCTGCCTCATCTATAAAAACTTCATCAAACTCAAGTCCTCTTAATTGATTGGATGAAGCACCAACGAGCGTTGTAGCAAATACTTTCGTCCTTTGGAATACATCATAATGGATATACTCTTCCAATGACTTGGCGGCTTCCCGAAGTTTAGTCACCTCACCAAACATCAATTTCCGCTGGGCTCGCTCCTTTGGGCCGAAACTCCTCTTGTATTGTTTTGCCAGACGAAGGTACTGATCTGTATCCTTCCTCAATTTTTTCAAATCTGCAAAACTTGAATGAAGCGCTATCTTAGCATCAATGGTTTGATTAAGAATCTTCTCTTCCACCCTTGCAGGATGACCAAATCTTGTGGTTTCAATGCCAATATCAACGAGTCCCTCGACCATCAAATCTACAGCCGCGTTACTGGGAGCGCAGACCAGAACACTTTTCCCCGCAGACACAGATTCCAAAATTGCTTGTATCAAGGTTGACGTTTTACCTGTTCCAGGAGGGCCATGAACAATTGCAACATCTTGAGCATCCTGGATCAGTGAGCAGGCCTGTTTTTGAGATTCGTTTAATTGAGAGGGAAGCAATTTTGCTCGGGAGAAGACTGAGGCAGAATCATCGCCCAAAAGAATATTCTTCAACTCTTTGTTTCTTGATCTATTCCCCTTAATCAAGGTTTTGAGGGAATACTCCATTTCTCGATAGCTCGCCTCATCAAATAAAAGATCAACACCAAGACGGCTATGCTCCATCCAATCAGGAACTTCATCCTCTTGAATAGTAACCGTCATAGAATCTTGTCTGACTTGATTCACTACTCCTTTTACACGGTTTTCTCCGCTTTGGAAACGTTCATTTGTTGTAAAGAATGAAACGGATTTCCCAGATCCAAATGAAGAACCTTGTTTGGAATCCATCCTCTCAATTTCTATGATAAGCCTTTCTCCCATTCCAATTCTTGATTTTCTGAGTTGAATTGGATGCCAGGTGATTCCTGCCGTTTTTCGATCAGCTATACTGGTGTTCAGGAATTTAGCCTTGTATTGAGCCAAGTCTTCCTGCCACTCTTTTTTCAAAAGCTCAAGACCTTTCTTTAATTCTTCGTCTACTTTATCCATCAATAATTACCTTGTGGCTGAAACTAGCTCAAGGCTTCCAGGGTTTCTTTCTAAAGTGAATAAATGAATTATCTCGCTCATTCTTACCTTTCTTTT
>CAZLUY010000567.1:0-4953 GCA_964562785.1 uncultured Limnohabitans sp.
GCCAAGGTTAAGGATGCTGAATCTATAATGAGAGAGTTCCACATTGGTGGAATTCCTGTGGTGGATGAAAATCGGGTATTGATGGGTATCATTACCAACAGAGATTTACGATTCATCAAAGATCAGAATAAGCCAATCAAGGAGATCATGACCACTGAGAACCTTGTGACAGCAAAATCAGGGGTATCTCTGGAGGAAGCCGAAGAGATCCTTCAAGAGTACAAAATCGAGAAACTTCCAATCGTTGATGAAGATCATAAGCTTTCTGGTCTTATCACATATAAGGATATCCTTAAAAGAAAGGACAAGCCGCATGCTTGCAAAGACGAGTACGGAAGACTACGTGTTGGTGCTGCAGTTGGAGTTACACAAGACATTGTTGAAAGAGTTGATGCTCTTGTAAATGCAGGTGTTGATGTGGTATCCATTGACACTGCTCATGGACACTCAAAAGGTGTGATTGAAACTTGCACCAAAATCAAAGAAGCATTCCCAGACCTTGAGGTGATCGTTGGTAACATTGCCACAGCTGAAGCTGCTGTTGCACTTGCGGATGCTGGTGCGGATGCGGTTAAAGTGGGTGTTGGACCAGGTTCTATTTGTACTACCAGAATTATCGCTGGTGTGGGTGTTCCTCAGCTATCAGCAGTATTCGAATGTGCTGAAGCATTGAAAGGAAGAAATGTTCCAGTCATCGCAGATGGTGGAATCCGATATTCAGGGGACCTAGTAAAAGCAATCGCTGCAGGCGGTAGCTCCATCATGATTGGCTCCCTATTGGCGGGAACTGAAGAAGCTCCTGGGGAAATGATCATTTTCCAGGGAAGAAAATTCAAGTCTTACAGAGGAATGGGTTCTCTTGAAGCAATGGAGTCAGGATCTAAGGATCGCTACTTCCAGGACGCTGAAGACAATATCAAAAAGCTTGTTCCAGAAGGGATTGTAGGTCGGGTTCCTTACAAGGGTCTTGTAGCTGAAGTTCTCTATCAATTAGTAGGTGGACTTCAAGCTGGCATGGGCTACTGTGGCACACAGACTATTCAGGATCTAAAGGACAATGGGAAGTTTGTGAAGATCACAGCTGCCGGGGTGAAAGAGTCCCACCCTCACGATGTGAGTGTAACCAGAGAGGCTCCTAATTACAGTCTCAAATCATAAATATTAAGGCCGGTCAGTTGACCGGCCTTTTTTACTTCTTTAGAATTTCTCTGATTTCGTCTTCCTGTAAATGACAGTTGTACCATCCTTCGTCAATGGTGGCATTATAGTATTTTTTGTAAAAGTTAATGGCGGGTGAATTCCAGTCAAGAACCTGCCACATCATCCCGGAGCACTCTTCATCCAGTCCTTTCTGCATGATCGCATCAAAAAGTAATTTACCTGCTCCCTGACCTCGCTCACTTTCGGTTACAATAAGATCTTCTAAATAGATTCTTTTTCCCTTCCATGTAGAGTATCGATAGTAATAAATCGCAGTTCCAATAATCTCAGAAGTGCCTTCCTTTTCTATTACAAAAAACCCGAAGACAGGATTTTCACCAAAACCATCCTTCTCCATCAATTCAACAGAATTGATTACTTCTTCTGGGGCTTTTTCATATATGGCCAACTCATTGATGAGTTCAAGGATTCTAGGTAAATCTTCCTTTTTTCCTTCTCTTAATGTAAACATGGTCGGAATTTGAGTTAATTAGATTTTCATTCTTGGATGGACTAAATTTAATCAAAACCTCAAGATATGTTCCTCGCAATCGATGCTGGTAATTCTAATGTTGTCTTTGCCATTTTTGACGAAGAGAAAAGCCAATGGACAAATCAATTTCGTCTGGACACCCAGCCCGAAAGCCTAAAGAGTCAACTCACCAAAAAGTTGCCCTTGTATTTTTTAGAGCACGGTCTTACTCCTGAGCATATTGACGCTATTGGCATTAGCTCTGTTGTACCGGGTATCAATTCTATTTTACAGGAGTTTTGTAAAAGCTTTTTTGGAAAGAAACCCTATTTGGTCAATCCCAAAAGCTATGAGAAATCGCCTATTCACACCATCCGACCTAATGAGATCGGAACAGACTTAATGTGCAATGTCAGGGGAGCCTGGGAGCGAAATGAGAAGGCATGCATCATTGTAGATTTCGGTACTGCATTGACATTCACCGTACTGGATGATGAAGGAAAGGTAATGGGAGTGAATATTGTCCCTGGCCTAAAAACAGCCATTAATTCTTTGGCTAACAATACCGCAAAACTACCTGAGGTGAAATTGGAGTTGCCGCAATCTGCTATTGGTAAAAACACCATTCACGCTATTCAGGCAGGTATTCTTTACGGATACACTGGGCTCGTGAAGGAGATGATCTCCGTGATCTCTGAAGAAACCCAACTGAGCTTTCAAATAATCGCTACTGGTGGTTTAGTCAGTATTTTGACCTCTTTAAAGAATGAATTTGACCAGGTTAACTCTAACCTTACCTTAGAGGGTCTTCGGCTGCTTACTTTGGACAATTCTTAATCCAGGACTTTTGTCTGCAGGATCATATTAGGGTTCGGACAATTTTCTGCGAAGCTATCTTTCTCCCTTGCTGAGCACACTCCTGGATAATCACCCGATAACCCCTGCATATCCCACATCAGTTGAAAATGAAGATGCGGAGGCCAGTCTCCATTCTCAGGATATTCACCCAAATGACAAAGAAGCTCTCCTGAGATTACATGCTGCCCAGGTTCCAGGAAATTTAGATCTTCCCGACTAAGGTGACCATATAAAGTGTAGAGTTTTTTTGATTCATAGTCATGCTCCAAAATGATGGTGGGTCCGTAATTAGCAAAACCAACATTATCCTGAATGCTGTAGACTTTCCCATCCAACGGGACAAAAACTTCCTTCCCCGCTTCAGCCCAAATATCTACCCCCAAATGTATATTTCTAAAGTCTTCTTCTCTCGTTGCAAACATATCAGCTCTTTCATAAATGGCTCTGTGCTCCAAATACCCTCCTAATCCATATCCCTTTCCAGCCTTTTTCAACTGGGCAAAAACATAATCGCTGAAACTCTTAGTATTCTTCAAATCTACATTTGACAATTCAAGATTTTTCGGTGAAAAATTCAGCTTCATGCTATTTGATTCTGTTAAATCTTCACCCATTATTGGGTAGAACTTTTGCCTAGTGAAATCCATGACTGAAGATGTGAAAAAATATTTCTCCAACATGATTCACTCATGTAAAAAGTCAGGCTTTCTTACCTTCTTTTCTCACAGATTTATCCCTATTTTTCACCATGGAAACAGCAGAATTCCCCAGCTTTAATGACATCAGATTTGCGGCAGTACGCATCAAGGATTTCATACATAACACACCAATTCTCACCAGCTCGGCCATCAATGAAATAGCAGGTTGTGAGATTTATTTTAAGTGTGAGAATTTCCAAAAAGTGGGAGCATTTAAAGCCAGAGGGGCTGCAAATTCTGTGATGAAGTTGAGTGAGGAACAAAAGAAAATGGGAGTTGCCACGCACTCAAGTGGCAATCATGCCGCCGCTTTGGCCAGAGCTGCAAGTGTAGCTGGGATTCCATCCTACATTGTGATGCCTTCCAATGCGCCAGAAATAAAGAAAAAAGCGGTTCGGGGCTATGGCGGAGAAATCATTGAGTGCAAACCTACACTCATTGCCAGAGAAACCAATCTTGAGGATGTCGTCAAAAAAACCGGAGCAACCTTCATCCCTCCCTATGATTATATGGATGTCATCGAGGGTCAAGCCACGTGTGCCTTGGAATTTTTAGAGGCTCAGGAAAACCTGGATATTCTGATGGCTCCTGTTGGTGGGGGAGGCCTTTTAGGTGGAACCGCATTACTCGCACATTATTGGAACCCCAATATTGAAGTACTAGGCGCGGAGCCCAAAGGAGCCGATGATGCTTATCGATCCTTTAAGGCAGGTCGTCTAATCCCGCAAACAGGACCAAACACCATTGCTGATGGGTTGCTCACCTCCCTTGGTGTACTTAATTTCGAAATCATCAAAAAGCATGTCAAGGATATTATGCTTACAAGCGACTCTGAAATTATAGATGCCATGAGGCTCATATATGAGCGGATGAAAATTATCATTGAGCCTTCTTGCGCAGTACCACTTGCTGCTTTGCTAGCCAAAAAGGAAAGATTTGCTGGAAAAAAAGTCGGCATTATTCTATCCGGTGGAAATGTGGATTTAGGTAAGCTGCCTTTTGATTAAGGCCGAGAATTTCCTCTCCTTAAATCACAAAAAAACAGAAACAACTTTCCTGATCTAGTTTAGAACACAGCGCACGCCGCCTCTATCCATTTCTACCACGCACTCATTGCACCTGTTACAACCGGATACATCAATCTTATTACTTCTGAGCTTGTTCACAAATCCTGGGTCATGAATTAGGGGTCTGGCCATTGCCAATCCATCAAATCCATAAGTCAACACCTCTTCTATTCCCTTTCGAGAATTTAATCCTCCTAAATAGATTAAAGGAAGACTCGCTACAGCTCTCACCTTCTTGGCCTGTTCTAAAAAGAAATTCTCCTCAAAAGGATATTGCTTTACAATAGAAGGCCCAAACAAACGCATGGTGAGTTTTTCAAGGAATGTTTCTCCATTAGCGATCATTCCCTTAAAGGGCACTTTCCCACGCATTAAGTAAAATGGAGTTTTGCTGGTAAAGCCTCCAGACAGAACCACCCCGTCGCAGTCCAGCTCCTCCAATGATCTGCATACTTGCTTACAATCTTCCAAGCTAAAACCTCCAGCAAATCCGTCTTCTAAATTTAGCTTTACTAGTACTGCCATTTTATGCCCAACTGCCATCTTAACGGCCTCATAAATCTCCAATGGAAATCGAGCCCGGTTTTCTATACTTCCCCCATATTGATCTTTTCGCTTGTTGGTTTTAGGAGAAAGAAATTGGCTCAAGAGATAACCA
>CAZLUY010000568.1:0-2081 GCA_964562785.1 uncultured Limnohabitans sp.
TTAAGCCTACTGATCTGTTCAGGCCTAAAATCAACACTTCTTACTTCAACAGGAATCTTGGGTTTGCCAGTTTCTACAGGTCTGTTGGCCTTACAAGAAACGAGGAGTCCAAATACGATTAATCCAAAGGTCAGATTGAGATATTTCATAGGCTAAATCTTTAATTGAAAGGTAGAGGGAATGCCTTTCTATCAGAAAAAAATAGCTGGAACAAAATCTCAGTTTTCACCAATTTGGGATTACATTCTTGCAAAAAATCCCAATGGCTAGATGTCTGAAAGGAAGGGGACATTTCTTGAAAAAAAGGTCCCCACTTACTCAGGATATAGCAGGATTGACCATTCAAATAAATCATCTACAATTACAATTAGGTAAATCTGAATTCTTGTTTTTTTTCGATAAATTCTTTCCTCAAACCTATTGTATGAATCGAAATCTTAGTCTAGCTCTTCTTCCACTGGCTTTTCTTTTGGGCATATTTTCATGTCAAGAGAAGAGCATTGAATCTTCTTCTTTAGGCGGAGATGGGCAGGTGAGCTACAATTTTCATATTCGTCCTATTTTATCAGACAAATGCTTTGCCTGCCATGGCCCTGATGCTAAAACTCAGGAAGCCGGACTTAGACTTGACATTGAGGATGCTGCCTTCGCAGCATTAAAAGAAAATCCAGGGAAATTTGCCTTGGTAGCTGGTGACCTGGAAAACTCACAGGTTTACCACCGCATTATTTCCGAAGACCCTTCTGAAATAATGCCTCCTCCAGAGTCAAATCTTTCCCTGACGGAGGAGGAAAAAAATCTTGTAACAAAATGGATCAAGCAAGGAGCTAAATATGAGCCTCACTGGGCATTTGTAAAACCAGAGAAAGTCACTCCCCCATCTTCAGGCGATTGGGGAAGCAATGAGATTGATCAATTCATATTTGCCAAAGCAAAAGAGAAGGGCCTAACACCAAATTCAGAAGCTGAAGCAGCTGCATTGATCAAACGTGCAAGCTTAGACTTAACTGGTCTACCTCCAAGCCCTGAGATGATCGATAGATATGGGGATTTTTCAGGAGAGTATTCCTATGAGGACTTACTGGATGGGCTTCTTGCTGATCCAGCTTTCGGAGAAAAGCTAGGTATCCTTTGGATGGATATCTCCAGATATTCTGATAGTTATGGTTACCAGGATGACAACATTCGTACACAATGGCCATACAGGGATTGGGTTATCCATGCGTTAAATAAAAATATGCCCTATGATCAATTCATCACATGGCAATTAGCAGGAGATCTTATGCCTGATCCAAGCAAGGAGCAAATTCTAGCTACGGCTTTCAACAGAAATCATAAGTACACGGAAGAGGGCGGGGTGATTGATGAGGAGTATAGAATCGAATACGTACTCGACAAGACTAATACTGTGTCAAAAGGCCTCCTTGGGATCACCATGGAATGTGCCCAATGCCATGACCACAAATACGATCCGCTTTCCCAGGAAGAGTACTATCAGTTTTTTGCCTTCTTCAACAATAGCCCAGAAAAGGGTTATGAAGGCGATGTAAGTATTTCAAAACCTGCCAAGACACCAATTCTTTGGGTAGATCGGGAAGATCTTTCCGGGATTATGAGTTTCATCAATCATTCGGATACAACCAAGCTGAGTATCTCTGTGATGGATGAGCTAGAAGGAGATGATAAGCGAACAACATTCATTTTGGATCGAGGAGTCTATGATGCTCCTACTGTTCCGGTTTCCCCAGGCACTCCTAACTCAATTTTGCCCTTCGATGATAGCTTGGAGAAAAACCGATTAGGCTTAGCTAAATGGATCACCAATGAGGATAATCCATTGACTGCCCGCGTTTTTGTTAATCTTATTTGGCAAGAAATATTCGGAACCGGAATTGTAAAGTCAGCTGGAGATTTTGGAATGCAAGGTGATCTACCTACCCATCCTGAATTATTGGATTGGCTGGCTGTGGACTTCATGGAAAATGGTTGGGATATCAAGAGATTGCTCAAGCAAATCCTTATGTCTGACACCTACAAGCAATCGGCTAAGGTGAGCTCCAAACATTTATCTATAGATCCAG
>CAZLUY010000569.1:0-1692 GCA_964562785.1 uncultured Limnohabitans sp.
GCATATGAACGGTCATTTGGAATAATCATCCAAGAGAGAACCTCGTCTCGGTTTTTTTGTAAATTCCTTTCAAAACACCAAACTCTATGAAATCAAGATTATTTTTTGCCTTCCTGTGCCTTTCACTTTATTCGTGCCAAGTGGAAATCACAGGAGATAAACCATCCTTCCAGGTCTACATCCCCGGGGAATTGGATGATGACGTCTATGATGGGCGGCTACTTATTATTCTTTCGAAAGACCCGGACTCGGAACCAAGGTTTGGAATAAGTGATGGCCCAGGAACAAACCAGGTTTTTGGGATGGATTTCGAATCCTATGATCCTTCTGAAGGAATTTCCTTTGATCCCGAATCTTTCGGCTATCCAGTGGAAAACATAGGAGATATTCCAGAAGGAAAATATTATGTCCAGGGATTCATTCAGAAATATGAGACCTTCGAACGAGGCGATGGGCATACCGTAAGCCTTCCGATGGATCAGGGAGAGGGAAGAAAATGGAATCGAGCTCCGGGCAACTTATATAGCCTGCCAAAGGAAGTTAATATTAAACGCGGACTAACTCATTCCTTAGTCTTGGATCAAATAATCCCGGAAATCGAGGAGCCTGAGGATACAGAATACATCAAGCATGTGAAAATGAAGTCTGATTTACTTTCAGAGTTTTGGGGCAGAGACATGTATTTAGGAGCTCATGTACTACTTCCGGAGGGCTTCGAAGAAAACCCAAATGCCCACTATCCTTTAATGATATTTCATGGTCATTTCCCATCTGATTTCGGTGGCTTCAGGACCTCCCCTCCTGACCCCGAACTTTCTGAAGACGATTACTCGGCTCGATTTGGCATTTATGGCTATCAAAAGATGGTTCAGCAAGAGGCCTATGATTTTTACAAGCAGTGGACTTCTGATGATTTTAATCGATTCATAGTAATTGAGATTCAACATGCCAACCCCTATTATGATGATAGCTATGCCGTGAATTCTGAAAACTTAGGTCCTTATGGAGATGCTATCACCTATGAGCTGATTCCTTTCATAGAAGAAAAATTTAGAGGAATCGGAGAAGGCTGGTCGAGGTTCCTTTATGGCGGATCAACTGGAGGATGGGAAGCACTTGCTGCCCAAGTAAAATATCCGGATGAATACAATGGCTGCTTTGCTGCTTGTCCAGACCCAATTGACTTTAGGGCTTATATGCTGGTCAACCTCTATGAGGATGAAAATGCATATTATGAATCTGGAGATTTTAAAAAGACGCTCCGGCCTGGACATCGTGACTACCTGGGAAATGTCAGTGCGACATTGAAAGATATGAATCACCGAGAGCTGGCCCTTGGAGGAGATAAATCGCGCTCAGGTGACCAAATGGATATATGGCAGGCAGTGTATTCTCCTGTTGGTGATGATGGTTATCCCAAACCCATTTGGGATCGATACACAGGTGAGATCGACCATGAGGTGGCTGAATATTGGAAAGAGAATTATGATCTCAGATATATTATGGAAAGGGATTGGGAAACCCTTGGCCCAAAACTCGAGGGCAAAGTTCATATTTACTGCGGCGATATGGATAATTACTATTTGAACAATGCGGTTTACCTAACCGAGGAGTTTCTTGAACAAACCACAAACCCTTATTATGGTGGAGAAGTAGCGTATGGGGATAGGGCCGAGCATTGCTGGAACGGAG
>CAZLUY010000570.1:0-8227 GCA_964562785.1 uncultured Limnohabitans sp.
AGATTTCCAGGGTAAGACAGCCATGTTCGTGGCTCTTGATTATGAAAATCGCGAGCACTTTGAGAAACTGATTTCTGAGCAACCGGATGATTCCTGGATCAATGATTTCGGAGGTGAATTGATTTCCGAGGCCGTACTTCGCGACAACAAGGGTTTTATTGAAATCCTTTTAGAATCAGGAGTAGACATCGATCAGAAGAATAGCAAAGGAAATACAGGCTTTGAGCTAGCCTCAAACTTGGGAAATGATTCTTTGGCAACATGGCTTAACGGAAAAGGAAGTGAACCTTCGGAAAAGCCCAAGGTAAACCCAAAAGGCAAATACATGGGGCAAAAAGAACCGGGCACCAAACCCAAGGTTTTCGCACCTAATTTCATTTCCACAGAAGAGTATGAATTTGGCTCTGTTTTCAACCGGGCAGGTGACGAATTTTACTATGGAGTGGATGTTTTGGGGAAAAGTGAGATCAGGTTTTCCAAAATGGTGAATGGTCAATGGACGGACCCAATAACCATCTTCTCTCACAGTCAATATGGCTACAATGATCCATACCTCTCAAATGATGAGAGTGAATTGTATTACATATCGAATCAACCCTTGAGTGGAACTGGAGATCCAAAAGATATAGACATTTGGTACTCAACCAAAACAAGTGAGGGCTGGTCAGCGCCCATTAATGCCGGGTCAAATATCAATACGGATCGTGAGGAATATTACATCTCCTTTGATAAGGATGGAACCATGTTTTTTGGATCCGGTAGACCTCATCCAGATGATAGTAATGGGAGTTTGGATATTTACTATGCTGAAACTGGTACTAATCAAAAATTTGCGAATGCATATCGATTAGGTGATGCAATCAACACCCCTGAATATGAAGCAGATGTATATATCGCCCCCGATCAGTCTTATATGATTTTTTGCTCTTCAAGGTCTTCAAGTCTTGGACGAGGCGACTTATATATCAGCTTTAAGGATGAAGGCGGCAAATGGTCTCAAGCACAAAATATGGGCAAGGACATTAACACCAAAAACCATGAACTCTGCCCTTTTGTGACACCAGATGGAAAGTTCCTCTTCTATACCAGCAATGAGGACATTTACTGGGTTAGCACAAAAATTCTTGACAAATACCGGAAGTAAGAGGGTTTTACTGAACTTATATATTTCCTTTTTTGGACTCCTTCATAGCATGATCAACTGCTCTTGCTGCGAAAGCCATATAGGTTAATGAAGGGTTCTGCACGCCCGTTGAACTCATGCATGCTCCATCCGTGACAAATACATTTTTTGCATGATGTAATTGGTTGTATCCATTGAGTAAAGAGGTTTTAGGGTCTAGCCCCATTCTTACTCCTCCCATTTCATGAATATCTAAGCCAGGAGCCTGACCTGAATCCGCTGTCCTGATATTCGTGCATCCTCCAGATTCTAGCATTGCCGTTCCTTCCTGGAAAAAGTCCTGAAGAATCTTTTCATCATTTTGATCATAGTCCACATTCACCTTCAGAAAAGGCATACCCCACTCATCCTTCTGATCTGGACTTAGGCTCACCTGGTTGCTTTCTTTCGGAACGGTCTCTGCCTGAACCATCATATACACTCCCCAAGGCCCTGGTTTTGTGTTTGCCTCTTTAAATTCCTTTCCAAACGGCACCCCACCAGCATGCCCAAATCCAGCCCTGCCTGCACTGAAAAATGGCATATAACCTCCCTGAAAATCCATCTCTTGCCTTCTAACATTCCTGAAATTCGGAATCATCATGGCAGTTGGCCTTCTACCGTAATAGTATGAATCTTCCATTCCTTCATACCGAGCTGAAATTGTCCCTCGGTAATTATGAAATGCAACGTATTTCCCAAGTAAGCCTGAATCATTGCCTAGCCCATTTGGGAATCTGTTGGAAATACTGTTCAGCAAAATCAAATTGGAGTTAAGCGCAGCAGCATTTAGAAAGATGACTTTCGCAAAATACTCTTTAGCTTCCTTGGTCACCCGATCAATCACTCGGACACCAGTAACCTTTTCCTTCGCATCATCCCAAATAATGGAATGAACCACGGAGTCCGGTCTTAAGGTCAGATTACCTGTCTTGGCTGCATGAGGAAGAGTGGAAGAATTACTGCTGAAATAGCCTCCAAATGGACACCCTCTGTAACACTGATTTCTCGCCATACACTGAGCCCTTCCCTGGGAAGTATGTACATCTTTAGGTTCGGTAAGGTGTGCACAACGACCACCGATCGGATCTCTCATGGGAAAGGCTTCCTTCATTCTTTTCTGAAGTTCTTTTTCCACACAATTCAATTCCCATGCAGGAAGAAACTCTCCATCTGGCAGAGTCTCAAGGCCATCATAATTACCGGAAATACCAACAAATTTCTCTACATGACTATACCAGGGAGCTAGCTCCTTATAGCTTATAGGCCACTCTATTGAATAACCATCTCGGGCAGGCCTTTCAAATTCAAATCTGCTCCATCTTTGAGTTTGGCGGGCCCAGATCAAAGACTTCCCTCCTACCTGATACCCTCGTATCCAATCAAAAGGCTTGTCCTGTACATAAGGATGCTCAGAATCTTTCACAAAGAAATGTTCGGTATCTTCTTTGTATGCATAGCATCGATTAACCACAGGGTCCGCCAGCTCAGCTTCCCTCGGGATCCTATTGCGATGAGGCATATCCCATGGATTTGATGTCATGGTAGGATAATCCTGAAGATGCTTGACGTCCCTCCCTCGCTCCAAAACGAGAGTTTTCAATCCTTTTTCACAAAGCTCCTTCGCAGCCCAACCTCCACTAATTCCTGATCCAATGACAATAGCGTCAAACTGATGGTCTTGCATGAGATATTAATTCAATACTTCTTTAAAAAAATTAAGTTAGTCTAAGGTATCGAACAAAAAAATCCGGAGCTGAAAATTCAACTCCGGATTTATATTTTCTTCGATAAACTATCCTTATTCGTATCTCAACGATTCAATTGGATCCAATTTGGAAGCTTTAAAGGCAGGAATGTATCCTGACAAAAGTCCTACCACCACACAAATCATAAAGGCCACCAACATCCATAGCCAAGGAATAATAAATCCTCCAGGACCAATAAAATTAGCGATTACATTACCAATGCTGATTCCTAATATCACGCCGAAGATTCCACCGAAAATACAGATCACAATAGCTTCAATCAGGAATTGTTGCCTAATCCTCAAAGGAGTGGCACCAAGAGCTTTTCTAATTCCAATTTCACGTGTTCTTTCAGTCACTGAAACAAGCATGATATTCATCAATCCTATGGATGCACCAAGCAGGGTGATAAATCCAATACCAAAGCCTCCCCATCTTAAATAACCCGCAACTTCTTCAAGGCTCTCTGCAACGGAACGACTTTTTTCAAGATCAAATGAGTCTTCCTCGGTAACTCCATCCTGACGGATTTTCCTCATAATTCCGGTGGCCTGCCCCATCTCTGTATCAATCTTCTGAGGATTAGAAGCCACAGCCGTCACTCTGTATCGGAAGCTTCCTCCTCTATCTAAGCGACTTGCATTTAGGGAAGGAATAAAGATTTGTCTATCAGCACCACCATCACCTGAAATGCCTCCTTGTTCTTCCAAAACCCCAATGACTTGATACTTATTTCCAAAGAAGGAAATTTTCTCTCCAATCGGGTCCTCATTATCTTCAAAAAGAGTACTTACCAATTCAGTTCCGATGATACAAACATTGTTTCCATATCGAAGCTCCACATTACTAAAATTCCTTCCCTTTTCAATTGTGAGCGCCTTGATGTCAAAATAATTCTCGTCAGCACCTGAAATTCTTGTGTTAGGATTAGTGGTTACTGAGCCACGTTTAACTTCAGCCGAACCAGAGACTCTAAAGTAAACCGTACTACGACCTATTGAGGCATATTCGTTTTTGAAATCTCTTACTTCTCTATACTTAAGCTTTGGATAAACCTTTACTTTCTCACCATCTTTTACAGCTCTTGAGCCTTCATCAAATCGATCCCTGATGTCAAAGGAATTGGCTCCAAGACCAGAAAAGCTCTCAGCAATCTGAGTCTTGATTCCGTCAATAGCCGTAAGCATACCCACAAGGCTGGAAATCCCGATGGCAATTATCATCCCTGTAAGGATGGTCCTCAGAATATTCACTCTTACTGCCGTGACGGCCTCCCGTACATTTTGGATCAAATTCATAAATCGTTCAGTATTGAAACACTCTCAAAAAAGAGAAATTAATTCGCCTGTAAGTATACTAAAATTAGCCCTATTGGGACTGCTGATAAGCTTTTTTTACAGAAAAGGTGAATTCAAATCAATGCATCCTATCTCCCCTGACTTCTAGTTCTGAAATAACTTTCGCCTCATATTCCAGCCACTCTTTCCATCTTTTATCCACCACTTCTCGATTTTCATAATTCCTGGCTAGATCAAGAAAGGTAACATAGTGACCAGCTTCTGAAATCATTAATTCATAATAGAATTTTTGAAGCTCTTCATCCTCAATTGACTTAGACAAAAGTTTAAATCGTTCACAGCTTCTAGCCTCAATCAATCCATTCATCAAAAGGTTTTCAATGAGTTGGCTTGTCCTACTCCCACCTTTTCTCACGAACTGGCTTAAGCGAATAACGTATTCATCCTTCCTTGGTTTACCAAAACGCATCCCTCTTTTGCGCAACTGATCCATCACACGCTCAAAATGCCCCCACTCTTCAGCGACAATCGGAGTCAGTGTATCTACCAATTCAGGTAAATCGTGAAAGCGCAAAATCATGCTTATACAAGAAGAGGCTGCCTTCTGCTCACAATAGGCATGATCCACCAAAACATCTTCTATCTGCATCTGAGCCACATTCACCCATCTTGGATCCGTAGGTAATTGCAGGTTTAGCATTTTTTGCCTTGTACTTTCTTCCCAATTCATAAATCAATCGAATAAATACCAGGTTATTCCAAGGTCAATAAAGGACTTATATCCAGTGTAATCAGGTGTAACGAAATATCCCTCCTGTGCCATCAATCCGCTATTCAAATGGTTGTATTTAGCTAAAACCCGTGTTCTATTTATTCTAAAATCCAGAAATATATCTGCAACGGGATAGGCATATACGTTGAAATTATCCTGGAGGTGGAATTGCTGAATACTAGTGAAATAAGCATCAGCAAAATTATCCGTCCTGTACCGAATATCTACACCAAGCTGTACATAGACATTGTCATCAAACAGAGGGCTATCGAAATAAAATCTTGAGTTCGCATAGAAGCTTGGAATCCTAAAAGCATCTGCTCCATCCCCAGTAACCTCAGTATAGATTAGCTCATTATCCCATCTGAATTTTCTACCAATTTGAAAATTTGCGATCAAGCCGGGCTGTAGCATAAAGGCGTCACCATCGGTTTGGGCAGCATGCCTATCCTGATCGAAATAGACATAATTATTTACCCGGTTAAGAGTAATAGAGGGCCTTATTCTGATTTTATTGAAATTGATCTTAAAGGTTCCTTTGATTTGATCAACTCCGACATTTTTAAAGTCATTGGTCCATTCATAAAAATACCCAGCATAGCGCTGTTGCATAAGCGTGGGTTTATACAATGCCTTGGTATACTCAGCATCTATCCAGGGCGATGAAAATAATCCATGAATCCGGAATGCTCCAGGCAGTAAATACTCACCATCAGCACTTAATTCCCATTCTTCAGAAATCTTGCCTATTAATTCTCCACCGATAAAGAATTCATTGAATGTCTGGTCCCCTTCGAAGCGCGCATTTTTTACCCGTCCACTCCTGAACTTTGCAAATGCATTGTAATAAAAACCTCCAAAGGTCCCTTTGAGCCCCACTTCATTTTTCCACTCTGCATAATCATTTTGATTTCTTGCAGTGTCCAAAGCACTTACCCCATCAATTGGGTAATAAAGTGTATCTGAGGAAGCCATATCGGCCCGGAAGAGTAGGTCCTGCTTCTTTCTGTCGAAGACATGATAAAGCTGGAGTCCGTCTTTGACCTTATACTCATGATAGAAATGATAATCCTGCCTTAAATCCCTGGCCTGAGTGGCTCTCAGCCAGACTTTAGCATCTTCATAGGTGAAGTACAAAGATGTACTATCGACCTCCGGAGGAATAATTCCACCGATCTCATTCACTCGGTGAAGCATTCGGGTGAAGTTTCCTAAAAACCAATACTTCCCATTTTCAGATCTGTAATTCGTATGGAGAGAGTATGAGGTCTGTTCGACCATGTTGTCGTCTCGAGCATTCGGGTTTAAGGTTTTTCTTGCACGAATCGTGTTAAAATCAAAACCTACATTCCATCGGGGATTAATATTTCGAGCGAACGCTATATCAAGCATGTTCCTATTTCCCCCGCCAAAAAAAGCAGACATTTCTGTGAATGGAGATTTGGTATCAAAGTACTTTTTATCCTCAGGGGCTTTGTAGTAGGGGTCGTACGCATGAAATCCAGAAGTTGCTCCGATTACATTTGGCAAATCATAGAATACAGGTTTGGCCGCACTACCAATATTCCCTAAATCCTGATACTTCCATCCACTTTTGGCGACTACATCATAATTGTGAAAATTCACCAGAGATGTATCCTGTGGGTATAAAGTCAGTCGATTTCTCTTAATATCCTTTTCGAAAAAATAAAGACTTGTCGTTGGTCCAAAAACCATTCTGGTGCTATCATCCAGCAAGGTTTTTCGACCATTGCCCTCACCTTCTTCCCCTTCTTGAAACTCTTGGGTTTGCCTTAAATTTGGATTGACCGTTCTATTTAACTTCTCTGTTCTGGGTATAGGGTTCTGCGCATAGGAACTTAGGCAAGCCAGTTGCAGACAGATGATCAAAAACAGAAAAAGACGGTATTTCACTTTAAGACAGTAATTCAAATTACCTTTTCAGCAATTAGGCCAAGTAAAACCTCTTTATCTTCATCAGAAAATGTTGCTTCAATCGGCTGCACAAAAATCGGAAAATCTTCCAGAAAATCGCCTTTCAAAAGCTTTTTAAGTTTATCCGCATCTTTTTCTGTGGTTACAATTGCAGGTTTACTATCGGACTGTGTTTTCAAATAAGAAATCACTTTTTGTAGGTCTTCAAGTTTATAATCATGGTGGTCGCCGAAAGAAAACGACCTCAACAGATTAAATTCTTTTCTCAAATGTTCCAATAAAGGCTTATCATTTGCAAGTCCAGTCATGCTCACCACATGCTTCTTATCCCAGACTCCTTCTTTTAGCTTCTCTAAGACTCCATAGCCAATTGAAGAAAAAAGAAGTGGGCATCCATTTTTCGTGTACTTCTCGGCTTTAACGGTATATTCCTGCTTTTGATTTGAGGATAAAGCAATAGGGCATTTAGTGATAATTAAGGCATCAGCTCGCTTAGCCCCATTTCTGTATTCTCGTAACCTTCCCATTGGTAGCATGTAGTCATTGAAAAAAGGCTTCTCATAGGTTGTCAAAACCAGATTTAAATCGCCGGAAAATCTACGATGCTGTAAGGCATCGTCCAGTATGACCGCTTTCAAAGAAGGGTTTACCGAATGAATTTTTGATGCTGCAGCCACTCTATCCTCTCCTACAAACACAGGGACGGCACCACCAAACTTTGAATAAATCTGAAAGGGCTCATCACCAATTGATGCCGGAGAGGCATGATGATCAGCCTCTAGGAAGCCTTTGGTTTTTCTACCATACCCTCGACTGAGAACTCCTACTTTAGCCTTTTGCCCAATTCCTTTAATCAGAAATTCGACCATTGGGGTCTTCCCCGTCCCACCTACAGATAGATTACCTACAACAACACTACGTATCGGCGAGGGGTAAGATTTAATAATCCTCAAGTCGTAAAGCCAATTGCGAACCCCTGTGATTAGCCCATAAAGAACAGCAAAAGGAAAGAGTAGAAAAGCCAATATTCGCATTCAGCAGAATTAGTATTTTTGATCAAATAAAACTAAAAATAATGGCATATAAGATCAGCGATATCATTTCCTACCTTTCAGAGGTTGCCCCTCCAGCTTATCAAGAAGGCTACGACAACGCTACTTTAATCACCGGTAACCCAAACTGGGACTGTAGCGGGATTCTTTGTAGCCTTGATTGCACGGAAGATGTGGTCAATGAAGCCATTGAAAATGAGGCTAATTTGATTGTCGCTCATCACCCCATAGTATTCAAAGGTTTAAAGAGTCTAACAGGT
>CAZLUY010000571.1:0-1611 GCA_964562785.1 uncultured Limnohabitans sp.
CTAAAGCGAGTATTTGATATTCTTTTTAGTGGCTTCATGATCGTTGCCGTACTTTCCTGGATGATTCCTCTAGTTGGATTTTTAATTAAATGGGAGTCTAGGGGGCCAATCTTTTTTATTCAAAAAAGAAATGGAATCAATAACTCAGTCTTCAATTGCCTGAAGTTCCGCTCCATGACTCCAAATGACTACGCAGATCAGAAACAGGCTACTAAAAATGATCCTAGGGTAACGAGGATTGGGGCATTTTTACGAAGGACCTCCCTAGATGAAATGCCGCAGTTTATTAATGTCCTTTTGGGAGATATGTCAATCGTGGGGCCAAGACCGCATACGGTTCCAATGAACAAGGACTTTAAAACCCAGATAGAGCGATACGATTCAAGACATAAAATCCGACCAGGAATTACGGGATTGGCTCAGGTTAGAGGGTATAGAGGTGAAATTGAAAATCCTTACCAGATCAGAAACCGTGTTCGTTTGGATTCCTTTTATATCAACAATTGGTCTTTCTTGTTGGATATGGGCATTATGGCTAAAACCTTTAATGAGGTGATCTCTAATAAGGACGATGCCTATTAAAGAAAGGCCAATCTGCAGATTTTGTGGGAGTGATGATTTGGAATCCTTATCCGTAGCAGAGCGGATGCTCGGGATTGGAGATCAGCATAGTTATTTTCACTGTAATTCTTGTGGCTCTTTACAAATCGCTCAACCTCCGCAAGATCTCGCTAATTACTACCCAGCAGACTATTATTCATTTAACACTTTAGTCCCTTCATCCCCTTTCAAATCTTTCTTGAAAAAGGTGAGAATGAGCCTTTTTCTGAAAGGCGTTGATTCTCTTGCTCCAATCTATGGTTACTGGCTAAAAAGGTTGAATCTTAATTTCAATGATAAGGTAGCTGACATTGGCTGTGGTAATGGACAGCTGATATATGAGATGAACGCTGGAGGGTTTCGAGATCTTAAAGGCTATGACCCATTCATTGAGAAGGGAAGAATATTGGGGGATGGTTGCGAACTGATAAAAGGTGAGTTTTCTGAATCCAAGGGGACCTTTGATCTTATCATGATGCATCATTCTTTTGAGCACATGGAGGATCCCGAAGAAGTTCTGAAATTATGTTACGATCGATTAGGTTCTGATGGACAATTGTTGATTCGTACTCCGGTGGCGGACGCTGAAGTATTCCAAAATGAAAAAGAGTACTGGGTACAGCTGGATTCTCCGCGGCATTTGATCATTCCATCTGTCAAAGGGATGGAGATTGCAGCAAAGAAATGTGGTTTGAAGCTAAAGGAAGTACTTTTTGATTCTGATGATTTTCAATTCACAGGAACTGAATTGTATAAAAGAGGGAAGGCTCTTTCGCAGGAAAATTTGAAAGGAGGTTTCACAGAAGCTGAACTATCTGCCTATAAAAAAAGAGCCCTCCAATTAAATAAGGAGGGCAAAGGGGATCAGGCATGTTTCTTTTTCATTAAGACGGCCTAGAGTTTAAACAGGGCTTCAAAAAACCCAATGGTCTCACCTTTCTTTTTAAAGATTAGCATTGGTACCTTATTATTGGTAGCGATTAGGTCTTCTGCAGTGCTTCCTAAAACTAT
>CAZLUY010000572.1:0-4548 GCA_964562785.1 uncultured Limnohabitans sp.
CACTACCCTTCTTGGTGCTGAGGCAGGCTTCATTGCATTTTGGGTGATCATAGTGAGCTGTCTGATCAAAGTAGGAATTCAATTAGAATTCGGGAAAAACGCCATCATCTCAGAAAGCAAGGTCATGGGAGAATTTAATTCCGTTGCTGGACCCGAGGTTCTGGGATCAAACTGGAGCGTTTGGCTAACCTTTATTTTAACGAGCCTCAAAATACTCCAAGTTGGGGGTATGCTTGGAGGAGCGGCCATTGCATTTTCACTTTTATTCCCATCTCTTCCAATTGGCCTTTCTGTTATCATCCTGGGGTTTAGTGTTAGCATTTTAATCTATAGAAATCACTTCCGACTTATAGAGAGAATTTCAATCAGTATGGTTTTTGGCTTCACCCTTTTCACACTGACTTCTCTTGCCTTTCTTTTCTTCACACCTCACAGCTTTACCTTCCAGGAAGTTTGGGCAGGGTTAAAATTTACATTACCAAGAGAAACCTTGTTCGTCGCAATAGGTGCTTTTGGAATAACAGGCGTCGCCAGCGATGAGATAATCGCCTACACCTATTGGTGTCAAGAAAAGGGATATGCTAAGTACACTGGACCGAATGATGGAACTGAGAATTGGAATCTCAGGGCCAAGGGATGGATCAAAGTCATGTACCTGGATGCCTTTGTTGCCATGTGCTGTTACACACTAGTAACAGCTGCTTTTTATTTGCTTGGTGCAGCCATTCTGCATGGTAGCGAAGTCACTTCACAAGGCAATGATTTGATTGGTTATTTGGCAAGTATATATACCGAGACCTTAGGCCCAAATTTTAGAATACCATTTCTCATAGGCGCTTTCATCGCATTGTATTCAAGCGTTTTTGCTACCCTTGCTTATTGGTCTCGCCTTTATCCCGATTTATTGAATGAACTCAGCTGGTGGAAAATTGATGATCAAAAAGAACAAGACCAAGCCGTAAAGGTAATCGCATGGTTATTCCCAATGCTCTGGATTATTACATTTCTGTTTTTTGAACTTCCAGGTTTTATGGTCCTTATCGGAGGTGTAATTGGCTCAATTCTATTATTAGTCGTGGTTTACGTTGCAATTGAATTTAGAATCAAGAATAAATCGCTTGAACTAGATTCAGGTATACTTTCAAAAGGTATCTTTTGGATCAGTGTGATATCAATTGCTTTGGTTTCTTTCTATGGCATTTTCAAAATTGTATAAAAAAAGCCCTGACCATAGGTCAGGGCTTAAGTAAAGTAGGTTGTGCAACCCTTACTTTACACTTTCAACTACTGCTTTGAATGCCTCTGGGTGGTTCATCGCAAGATCTGCTAAAACTTTTCTGTTAAGCTCGATCTCAGACTTTCCAAGTAATCCCATAAGTCTGGAATAAGACAAACCGTGCTGTCTAGCACCGGCATTTATACGCTGAATCCATAGAGCTCTGAATTCTCTTTTCTTCGCTTTACGGTCCCTGTACGCATAAGTAAGTCCTTTCTCGTACTTGTTTTTGGCTACAGTCCAAACATTAGAACCTCTTCCGAAGTACCCTCTGGTGGCCTTTAGCACTTTTTTTCTTCTTGCTCTTGACGCTACTGCGTTTACTGATCTTGGCATAATTTTTAAATTTTTGACACTTGGTGTTCTGACTAAATCAGAATCTTTGTTACCAAAGCATCTGGTGAATAAATAACCTTAATTAATTTTTAAACTGGTTGAGATCAGATTCTCAACATGTCTTTTACATTTTGAACATCAGACTCGTGTACCAAACCAGTTTTGGTTAGGTTACGCTTCCTTTTTGTAGATTTTTTGGTGAGGATGTGGCTTTTAAAAGCGTGCTTCCTCTTAATCTTACCGGTTCCAGTCAATGCGAACCGCTTCTTTGCACTTGATTTGGTTTTTACTTTAGGCATTTTATAATTGATTTAGTTGAAATTATTTCTTTCCTCCTTTCGGAGCGATGAATAGATTCATTCGCTTACCCTCCAGGCGTGGAAGCTGCTCTATCACTCCATACTCTTCCAGAGCCTGGGCAAATTTCAATAGAAGCATCTCACCTCTTTCCTTGAACACAATACTTCTTCCAACGAAATGCACATAAGCCTTCACTTTTGCGCCTTCCTTAAGGAAATTGATCGCATGCTTCAATTTAAAATTGAAGTCATGATCATCAGTATTAGGTCCAAATCTGATTTCCTTTAAAACAACTTTAGCAGCATTGGCTTTAATCTCCTTCTGCTTCTTCTTTTGTTCGTACTTAAACTTAGCGTAATCAAGAATCTTACAAACAGGAGGACTCACATTAGGTGAAATCTCCACCAAATCCAGATCATTCTCTTGGGCCAAAGCAATCGCAGCATCAGTATCCATCACGGCATTACCCCCTTCTACAAACTCTCCAACCACTCTTACCTCTCTGGTACGAATCTTCTGATTAATTTTGTAAGGCTCTTCTTGTCGGCCTCTGTACGGTTTTCTGTTTCTCAAATTCTGTTAGTTGTTAAAATGAAATCGGGTGCAAATATCGTAATAAAATTCTAATTAAAGAAAAGGAATAAAAATACATCCTTAAAGCTCTCTACTCAAAGAGTCTGAGATAATTCCCTGAAAATAAGATATAAACTCTTCCGGTGAAAAAGATCCTATGTCTCCTTCACCATGTTTTCTGACAGATAGCTTCCTTTCCTCTTGCTCCTTCTCTCCTACAATTAACATAAAAGGAACCTTCTTCACTTCAGAATCACGGATTTTTCTACCGATCTTCTCATCTCGGTTATCAATATTACCACTAATATCACTGTCGTCGAGAAGCGACTTGATTTCATTGGCATAATCAATATACTTCTCAGAGATTGGTAAAATATTTATTTGGTCTGGAGACAGCCATAGAGGGAAGTTTCCTGCGCAGTGCTCTATTAGTACCGCAACAAATCGTTCTAAAGAACCAAAAGGCGCTCGGTGAATCATTACAGGTCTGTGCTTCTGATTATCAGAACCTACATATTCCAATTCAAATCTATTTGGAAGCTGGTAATCAACTTGAATGGTACCCAACTGCCACTTTCTTCCAAGAGCATCCTTCACCATAAAGTCAAGTTTTGGACCATAGAATGCCGCTTCTCCCAATTCGGTCACCGTTTCAAGGCCTTTTTCTGCTGATGCCTCAATGATGGCTTGTTCTGCTTTATCCCAAAGCTCTCCATCACCTATATACTTTTCAGGCTTTTCTGGATCCCTTAAGGATACCTGGGCAGTAAAATCTTCAAAACCTAGAGCCTTGAAGACATAAAGGACAAGGTCGATCACCTTTACAAACTCCTCTTTCACTTGATCAGGTCTACAGAAAATGTGTGCATCATCCTGAGTGAAGCCCCTAACACGGGTCAATCCATGAAGCTCTCCACTTTGCTCATATCTGTAAACCGTTCCAAACTCTGCATATCTAATGGGTAAATCCTTATAGGATCTTGGTTTATGCTTATATATCTCACAGTGGTGAGGGCAGTTCATGGGTTTAAGCAAAAACTCCTCTCCCTCATGAGGCGTGGCAATCGGTTGGAAAGAATCCTTTGCATACTTTTCATAATGCCCTGAAGTTTCATAAAGTGCCTTGTGACCTATATGTGGAGTAACCACCTGCTCATAACCAGATTTGTCCTGAGCCCTCTTCATAAAATTGACCAAGCGCTCTCGTAAAAGAGTTCCTTTTGGAAGCCAAAGAGGTAAACCCATACCCACCTTCTCAGAGAAAGTGAATAGTTCGAGTTCGCGACCCAGTTTTCTGTGATCACGCTTCTTTGCCTCCTCGATCATGGTCAAATATTCCTTCAGCTCTTTAGCCTTAGGAAATGTTACTCCATAGATTCGGGTAAGCATCTTACTATTCTCATCGCCTCGCCAGTATGCACCAGCAATATTGGTGAGCTTCACTGCCTTTATAAATCCAGTGTTAGGTATATGGGGACCTTTGCATAGGTCAGTAAAATTTCCTTGCTGATAGAAGGTTATGGAACCATCCTCAAGTCCTTCCAGAAGATCTAGTTTATATTCATCCCCCTTATCTTCAAAGTAGGCAACAGCGTCTGCTTTGGAAACTTCCTTCCTAACATATTCATTTTTCTGCCGAGCCAGTTCCACCATTTTGGCTTCAATTTTCTCAAGCTCATTTCCTTCCAAAGTGTGGTCACCGAAATCGACGTCATAATAAAAGCCCGTTTCAATTGGCGGTCCAATCCCGAATTTGATTCCAGGGTAAAGCTCTTCCAGGGCCTCAGCCATAAGGTGTGCAGAGGAGTGCCAAAAGGTATTTTTCCCTTCATCATCTCTCCAGGTAAGCAATTGTAGGCTGGCATCTTCATTAATTGGTCGGGTGGCATCCCAGACCTCGCCATTTACTTTTGCGCCAAGAACATTTCTAGCTAAACCCTCGCTGATACCAGTAGCAATCTGTAGACTAGATGTTCCTTTTTCTACTTCTTTCACAGCTCCATCTGGAAGTGTGATTTTGATCATTTCTGACATATTTTTTGTCTTTTTTGCGCCTTTACAAA
>CAZLUY010000573.1:0-1794 GCA_964562785.1 uncultured Limnohabitans sp.
CAGTCATTTGCTACTATTCCCCAACCTGCCACGATTATTCCTATTAGCGTTAGTGCTAGGATTATTTTGTGCCTCGTGGTCAGGGGTTCTAATTCATAAGCGGATTCATTCTCTGGGTTGGACTTAAGTCCTCCACTAAATATATGATAGCCTGCCCAAAGCAGAATAGCAATACATAAGAATACAATCCTAAAGGCAAAGCCTTCTCCAGGATCTAATTCTGCAACATTAATGGCCAGTAAAGAGCCGAAAATATTAATGGGAGAGAAGCTTCCTCCAATTAGCGCAGAGCCTAGTGCTATGGCAATAAGAGCTCTTTTGTCATAATTGGTTTTACTGGCGATGAGTACAAGCAGGGGGGTAAGGGCAATGATTTCCTCCTGCATTGCGATTGTGGCTCCGCAGAGTCCGAAAAACAGAGCGAGTGCAAAGAGTAAGACCTTATTGGATAGCTTAAGCCCAATCAGAAGGGCTGAGATGCCACTTTGCAGTGCCCCAGTCTTTTCAATAACATAAAAACATCCGCCGACAAGAAGGATAAGAACAATAATATCGGCTCCTTCAATAAAGCCTTCAGGAATTGATAGGAAGATATCGTATAGATTGGCATTTTGATCTTTAACAGAATGGAAACTCCCAGGAATTACTACCTCCCGTCCTGTGGCTTCGTCCAACTCTCTGTCAAATTCACCTGAAGGAATAATGTAGGTAGCACCGGCCGAGAGGAAAATAAATCCAAGTAAGATCAGGATGGGGTGAGGGAATTTCAATTTCATGTGCTGGATGGGTCTAATCCAATTCTTGGAGGGCTGCTCTTTTATCCCTCGAAACGTAGTCAGAAGGAAGCTGCTTCTTAAGGGCTTTTATAAAAAGATGAAAATCAACCGTAATTGTATGCCTTGGAGTACTGATTTGATTGAAATGCGGATTTCGTACTTCCTTTTCACAAAGCTCATTGATGTTTTCTGGTCGATTCCAATCTCCGGTTAATTGATTTGCCATAAGCTTACTTTGAAGTTCAGCCCCTGGCCAAATGCAACCAAGAGGCTGGAACATACCTATGAAAAAGAGATTGCGATATTCAGGATGAAACATCTTCAAATAAAGAGGGACTGGACCTGAGCTGTAATCGATGAAATCTTTCTTAAAAAATGGATGACTTAACCAATATCCAGTACAAGCTACAATAGCATCAAACTCTTCTTTCGTACCGTCTTCAAAAGTCACCTCTTTTCCATCATATCTTTTGATATCCATTCTTGGCTTGACCTTTCCATGACGGATTTTATGAAGAAGCTCATCATTGATCGTAGGGTGAGTTGCGCCAAAAGGTTCGGTCACCGGTCTTAAACCATAGGCCTCATTATCACCAATCATGATTTTTAGTAGAATCTGGTTCAACCACATCCTAAGCTTCACAGGCATCCATTTGGTTTGCTCCGCAACCTTATCTGAGGGTTTTCCAAAGAAGAATTTTGGGACAATTCTATAGCCTCTTCTCCAGCTGATAGCGGTCTTTTCTGAAACTCTTGAAGTTTCAACTGCCACATCACAAGCGGAATTTCCGCCACCAATTACAAGAACCTTCTTGTCTCTAAAAGGCTCAGCCTTTTTGAAGTTATGGGAGTGAAGGAATTGACCTGTAAACTCTCCAGGGTACTCTGGGTATCTAGGCTTCCAGTGATGACCATTGCAAACGGCAAGGTCCGTGAATGTCTCAGTATGCATTTCACCGTCTAGCGAATAACTGACCTTCCATTCATTGTCATTTATCCAATCACAGGATTCAATTAG
>CAZLUY010000574.1:0-2336 GCA_964562785.1 uncultured Limnohabitans sp.
AAATGCTCTTTCTCGTAACCAAAACTTCCTGCCATTCCACAGCATCCACTAGGTATGGTTTCCACAGAATAGTTTTTCGGTAAGGATAAAACCTTCTCAGTCCAACTCAATGATGAAAGAGCCTTTTGATGGCAATGCCCATGTAATTTGATTTTCCTCGCGCTATCAGAAAAGATACTTGAATCAATATTTCCGGCAGCAATTTCTTTGCCTAGGAATTCATCGATTAGCTGGACGTGAAACTTGAGTTTCTCTGCTCCTTCTATAAGATCAGCCCCAACAATCCTGGGATATTCATCCCTAAAACTTAAAATGGCCGAAGGTTCTAAACCGATTAATGCAGTCTCACCATCAATCAAATCCTGAAAGATTCGAACATTTGCTTCTGCATGCTTTTTGGCCTTGGGCAATATCCCTTTGGATAAAGCGGATCGGCCGCTTTCCTCATGATCAATAACCTTCACGTCGTACCCTAATCTCTTCAAGAGCGAAATAGCCTTTATACCAATCTCCGTATCATTATGATTAGTGAATTCGTCCACAAAAAAGTAGACTGACTTTATCTCCTTCTCTGCTGCTGGAAGACCATCGTAATACTTCTTATACCATTGCCTCAAACTCATAGAGCTAATCGCTGGCAAGTTCCTTTCTTTTGCTACCCCCAGAATAGACTTCATTAAGGCACCAGTCACCGAATTTCGAAGGAAGAAATTCGAAATACCTGGAATCATGGAGCCAAAGCCATTTAGCTCATTGATATAAGCAAATGCCTTAGACCTTAAAGGCGTTCCATTCTTTTTTTGATATTGGTAAAGAAATTCGGCCTTCATACTGGCCATATCAACATTTGAAGGGCATTCAGCCGTGCATCCTTTGCAACTCAGACATAGATCAAGCGCTTCTTTTATTTCAGGATGATCAAAAGCGTTGTCTTTTTTATCCTTGGTTAAAAATTCCCTAAGGGTGTTGGCCCTACCTCTTACGGTATCCTTTTCATTTCTGGTAGCCATATAAGAAGGACACATGGTTCCACCTGATCCAGGAAGCTTTCTACAGTCTCCAGAGCCATTGCACTTCTCAGCCATCCTAAGAATCCCTCCAACCTGATCGAAATCCAAAACGGTATGATGCTCCCGTGTTTCCACTTCTGGCTCATAACGGAGGAACTCATTCATGGGAGCCGCATCGACAATTTTCCCAGGGTTAAAAATATTATAAGGGTCCCAGGTGTATTTTATCCTCCTGAATAGCTCATAGTTTTTCTCTCCTACCATCAAAGGAATGAAGGCAGCTCTTACACGACCATCTCCATGTTCTCCAGATAATGAGCCTTGGTACTTCTTAACGAGCTTAGCCGAGGTCTCTGAGATTTTATAAAAGTCTTCTACCCCCTTCCTTTTCTTTAAATCAAGAACCGGTCTAAGATGAATCTCCCCTGCACCTGCATGGGCATAGTGAACAGGCTTTTGATCAAAATCTTCCATGAGTTTATCAAACTCATCTATGTAATCCGCTAAGTCCTCAATATCCACCGCTGTGTCTTCTATACAAGCCACTGCCTTTTCATCTCCAGGGATATTTGCCAAAAGGCCAAGGCCTGCAGCTCTTAAAGCCCAGGCAGATTTTACCTTATCTGTTTCAATAATGGGATAAGCATATCCCAGACCTGAGTTCTCCAAATCTCCAACCAATGCACTTGCCTTATCAAGTGCTTCCTCCAATTTCTGTCCTCTAAATTCAACCATTAGGATAGCTTCGGGATCACCTTCGACGAAGTAACGGTTTTTGGAATATTCGAGACTTTCTTTCGTACAGTCCAGAATGATTTTATCCATCAACTCCACTGCAGTGGCTGGATGCTTCATCGCCACCTGTGAAGCCTTCATACTTTCGTTTATCGTATTGAAGTGTGCTGCAACCACCACATCGATTGGATCAGGAAGTGGATCTAAACTGATCTTGATTTCAGTTGTAAATGCTAAGGTTCCCTCGGAACCACTCAGTAGTTTACAGAAATTGAAGTTTTCTTCACCCTCAAAAATTTCAGATTTCAGCAGTTCATCAACTGCGTAACCCGTATTTCTTCGGTGAATGGACTTCTTTGGAAATTGATCATGGATCTCCTTCCTGTTTTCTGCCTTGCTTAGCTCTTCAGAAATTTGATTATAAACCGTTCCCTCAAGGGTTCCCAACTTACATTTATCCGCAAATTGGGAAGGGCTCAAGTCTCCAAAGGTCACTTTGCTTCCATCACTTAAAAGAGTGTTTAAGGAAAGAACCTTATCTCTAGTCACTCCATAAACTATGGAAGTTGTTCCTGAAGAGTTATTCCCAAC
>CAZLUY010000575.1:0-2321 GCA_964562785.1 uncultured Limnohabitans sp.
CCTTCAAAAATTGTGTCTCTCCCACTCACATGACGGTAAAAGAAAAGCTCTGAAAGCCTATCCTCCTTAATTCTCCTATCTACTCCCTTTGCAAAAATACCTTTAGGCTCTGATGCGAAGGACATAGAGCCTTGATCCTCAAAAGTAAATAGAGGCTTCACCCCATAGCGATCTCTTACCAGATAAAGCTGGTTGGTTTTTTTGTTGTAAAAGGCAAAAGCAAAGAAACCGTTCAATCGGTTTAAAACCTCTAAGCCATACTCCATCAGCAGATACAGCAGTACTTCTGTATCCGAAGTAGTTTTGAAAGAATATCCCTTCCCTTTTAACTCAGCGTAAAAGGATTGAAAATTGAATATCTCACCATTGAAAACGAGGCTATAATTACCACATTCAGAATGGTAGGGTTGATTGGCATGCTCGCTCAAGTCGAGAATGGACAATCTCCTATGACCCAAAGCAAGACCACCATCGACAAAAGCACCACCGGCGTCAGGCCCTCTGTGCACAATAGCATCCGTCATTTGCTTTAAAGTAGACTCACCTGCTTTTACACCATTTTTATTCCAATATCCGGCAATGCCACACATAATTATTTCTGAATCAGGGTTTGTTGGTATTTAGAGTAAAACATATTCATGTTGTCCTTCAGATTACACTCGGACTCAATGAAGCGGCGATTATACAGTATTCCTGCTTTAAATGAGTCAGGATTCATCAAAAAATTCTCAATGGCCTCCACAATGGCATTAGCATCTCCAACGGCCACTAAAAATCCATTGAAACCATGATTGATAAATGCCCGATTGGCAGGAAGGTCGGTGACTATAGGAAAGCACCCCGAAGCCATCGCTTCAAAGAGTGATGCCGAAACACCTTCAGTCTCCGGAACTGCCAGGTAAATTTGAGAGGTGTATAAGTATTTCGGAAGATCAAGATTATTGATCCTTCCCTTAAAATCTACTTGTGAGGCTATCGCCTTTTTTTCTGCTTGTTCCTTTAGCGGTTCAAGTAAGTCACCATCTCCAATTATATCACATCCCAGTTCAATTCCCTTATTCTTTAAAATCAGAATAGCATCGAGAATTTCAGCATGATGGTAAATGGGGTAAAGACTTCTGGTAACAATTGAAGTATTTGGGCCCTTCTCAGAAGGCTCGCAAAATTCAAATTTTTCCAGGTCAAGCCCCTTCGGTCTAATGATAATTTTAGTGGGTGAAGCACCAGTTTCTATCATCGCGTGCGTCATCACATGCCCCCAAGCATGGACCAAATCCACATTTTTATACACTCGGCGCTGAAGCCAACGCTTAAACTTGCCAGTTAACCCTTCCTCTGGAAAGGCATCTGTGATGCCCTGCTGTGCAACTATCCTCACTTTGGAGCGGGCGAAAAGACTAAAAAAACCATAGCTCGTAGCTCTTTCAGCCAAACTTAGGTCATACTTTTCACCTTTGAAGAGAAGCTTAAAAAAGAAACCAACCGCTTTTCCTAATCTAGCTAGTCTGGAACCACTGCGACTGATTTCCATAGTGCGGATCCTTTCCCCGCTCGCTTCTTCAATACCCCGAATCCAGGTTTGTGCGTCAGCTCTATAGGTCTCTCCCAGAAATAAAATTTTCATGAAACTGGATTAAATGATCCGATTACTGGATTGGGATTCCACCCTAATTCTTTTTTGGCTTTTTCGGTTGAAAAAGTCAGTGAATGCTGAAGTTTTTCTAAGCGATAAGTATTGAGTGGGAACTTGGGGACCTTATCTCCAATCTTGGCTAATAGCTTTAGTGCTCCCATGGGAAAAGGCCTCACTTTCTTGCTCATTTTGGAAGCCAGATATGTATCAAAATCCAACATTGCTGGGTCTTCCCCATCTGTCAGATTAAATACTCCGCACTTACCGTCGCAATCCAAAAGTAAATCTCCAATATCCGAGGCCATCACCATGGATTTTTTTGAGTCCCCACTTCCCAACCTAAAATAGTATCCCTTCCTTATGGCTTTAATCATCGAACCAAGATTACCAGGTGCATCCTCCCCTACAATCAAAGGTAGACGTAGCACTAAGACATTAACATTGTTTTGATCTCCCCATTCTTGAACCAATCTCTCGGCTTCAATCTTACTTGATGCATAAGGAGTTTCACCTAGAAGTTCAGATTCTTCATCGATCAATAAACCTTGCTCCAATCCATAAACAGCTACGGTGCTTATAAAAACAAAGGTTCTAGGCACTTCTTTGATACCTTTTAAAAGGTTCCTAGTTCCCTCCACATTCACCTTAAAAAAAGCCTGCTTTTCCTCTTCAGTTTTAGGAACAATAT
>CAZLUY010000576.1:0-1507 GCA_964562785.1 uncultured Limnohabitans sp.
ACTCCTCTAGACTTAAAAGTCTTTTTGAGAATAGACTGGAAGGTTGTTTATGACAATTAGCTACTATCTCATTTGTCCCTTGTTGAGTGTAAACCCATGCGGATCCAAAGGTCAATAGTAAATGAGTACTTGATTTGAGGAAATCCCTAACCTGAGAATGAACGTCCCGAAGTTCATTTTGTAAACCTTCCTGAGTATTTGATCTCAAGTTTGAATGATAGTCAAAATTCAGATATTGATCCTGATGCTTTAGGAAAAGCCCTTTATTCGCTTCCCCATCCTTGATACTTCTTAAGAGTGCTTTAGAAATGGAAATAGGGTTAAACAGCGTACTGAAGGGGTTTACCATTGATTTGAACTTCCGCTGCTGCAGCCTTTCGCCCATGACCTGTGCAAAGCAGGAGCCTATACTCAGAATCTGAGAATCATAGGAGAAAGGAGATTTCGATTGGGGTATGTCAAAGCTTGTAAACCAATTCATATTCGAAAATAATCAATTGGTATTTGTTCGGAGAGAAATATTTTTGAATAAGAGTCAATTACTTTTTCTGGCCTGTCTCCAGAGATCTTCTACAATCAGATCACCATAGCCATAGATAGGATATCTCTTATGAAATACCGGGTAGATCTTTCTAAATTCCTCTGTTCCCAATTCATTTGAGATTTCCCTTAAAGCCTGGATAGGGTGTGAGTCAGGACTTCCCTGAGGGGTACTTACCTTCCATGCAATGACAGCTTCCATAAGAAAGGGTAGTGAATCTTGATTCGATTCTGCTATCGCCATTCCGATCTCGACGATGTTAGATACAAATGCTTTCCATAATCTGGAAAGACTTTCTATTTGATCCTGATTTAAGGTCAAAGCAGTTTCCTGAGCCTTGATGAGTTCAGCAGGGTTTAAAGCTGAAAATCCATAAACGGGATCTGAATAGGGTAGGACAAATGAAATATTCTTTGTCCTTTTTGAGAGCCTATTTATCGTGAACCAGAAGTTCGCCTGGCAGAACAAATCCTCTTCAAACCAACAGATAACCTGATCATCCTCCTTGATTAAGTCCAGCTTTTTCAACTCGGGAATAACATAGTCAGCATAGCTGATTTCAGACTGTAGTGATTCCAGAAACTCTTCTCTTATTGACCACAGTTCTTCAGGATCTAATTTGAGTGGACCATAACAGAAACATTCGCGAAGAATGATCTTCTTTCCTTCAATCTGTTCTGGAAACCTATCGCCAAGAGCATCTCCATTCAGCACATGGTAAATCATTGATTCTATTGGGTGAGTTGCTTGTAGGTATCCCGAATCATCTTTCTAAGTACCTCTTCATCTATATCCACCAGCTTGTTCACATAGATACATCCCTTGCCTCTCTTGTGCTTTCCAAATTGATCCAGATCCTCCTTCATATCCTCATGACTTCGCATGAGATAAAGGGAAATGGAGGCTTTTCTCGGTGAGTAACCTACCGGAAACCAACTCATGGTTTTCCCATTTGGGTATTTGTAG
>CAZLUY010000577.1:0-2399 GCA_964562785.1 uncultured Limnohabitans sp.
AAGCTTCCAGAGTGCATTAAACTCTCTGGATCGAATGGAACAGGATTTTACTCAGATGGAAATGTCAGAGGTAGGGAAAACTCCTGGTGTCGGAAAAAGTATTCTCAGCGTATTAGAGAATCTAAAATCTACCGAATCCCATCCCCTCCTAGATGAATTGATAGAGAAAACACCTAATGGGATTTTAGAGGTTCTTCAGATTAAGGGTTTGGGCCCAAAGAAAGTAAAAGTTCTGTGGCAAGAATTGGGTATTACAAGTACCCACGAACTCATGGAGGCTTGCCAGTCTGGTAAAGTAGCCAAACTAAAAGGCTTTGGAGAAAAGACTCAAAACACCATTATCCAGAACCTTGAATTTCTTGCCTCCAATCAAGGGAAATCACTGTACGCTGAAATTGAAGAAAAGGCAGAAAACCTACTGAATGAATTGCAAAAAGGCCTTTCCAAAGGTAATCACATTGCCATAGTTGGAGAATATGTCAGGAAAATGGAGATTGTATCAAATCTGGAATTCCTTTTAGGTACGTCAGATTTTTCTGGAGCGGCAGAACAGTTATCCAAGATAGAAGGGATTGATTGGGATGAAATAAATTCCGGCCCATTCACTAAACGGGGCAAGATTATCCCAGAGGAATTGCCCATAACTTTTTATCTGGTAGATGCTACAAGTTTTGCCAAAGCACAACTCATGCAATCCGCATCTTCAATTCATCTTTCACTTCCATTATCAGAGAATAAAACAATGGCAGAAGCCATTATGGATGGTGGATATGAAAATGAGGAAGAGTTCTTTAAGAAAAATGAGCTTCAATATATTCCTGTAGAACTCAGAGAAGGAATGGATGAGATTGAGTTAGCTAAGGAGAATAAAATACCTGAATTACTTGAGGACAGGCATCTAAAGGGAATCCTCCATAATCATTCTACCTATAGTGATGGAAAGCATACCTTAAGACAAATGGCAGAACACTGCCGCGACCTTGGCTATGAGTATCTGGGAATTTCAGATCATAGTAGAAGTGCATTCTATGCAGGGGGACTTGAGGCTGAGAAAATCGTGAAGCAGCATCAGGAAATTGATGAACTGAATAAGGAATTGGCTCCGTTCAAAATTTTCAAAGGAATTGAAAGTGATATCCTGGCAGATGGAAATCTAGATTACCCGAATGATGTACTAGACAGTTTTGATTTCATCGTCGCATCCGTCCATTCAATTCTCAATATGGATGTAAACAGAGCTACGCAACGGTTAATCAAAGCCATAGAAAATCCTTACACCACCATTTTAGGTCACCCTACTGGAAGACTTCTGCTCAGAAGAAAGGGTTATCCAATTGATCATAAAGCTGTAATTGATGCTTGTGCAGCGCACAAGGTTGGAATTGAAATCAACTCACATCCATGGAGACTGGACCTTGATTGGAGATGGGTAAAATATGCCATAGAAAAGGGAGTTAAGCTTTCTATCAATCCAGACGCCCATGAAATGGACGGTTATCTGGATATGAAATATGGAGTACTTATTGGAAGAAAAGGTGGGCTCACCCCCGAAATGACACTAAACACATTGGGGGCTGACGAAATAGGAGAATATTTCAAAAGCAGAAAGTCAAAGGCACTAGAAGTATGAATTGGACTGATATACCAGACGCAAATTTGCTAAGACGCTCCTTCCTCATGGGAATGGCAGGAATCATCTTCGGTATGGTTTCCTTGATTAATCAAAATTTCTACCTCTTTGGTGGATCTATGGGCCCGCTAAACGGTGCAAGTATAGGACTTCAATTGCTTGGTTTAAGTATGGCCGTTTTGCTAATTAGAAGAAGGAAAGTAGATAAGTCACTTAAAGAGAAGGCTCAAAAAATGATAGTCGTCTTAGGTGCATCAATTCTCTTTTTTATCATCTCATTGTAGGGTTTATCTCTAACAAAAAAGCCCTGACTTTTCAGTCAGGGCTTTTTTTATTTATGTCTACTAAAATTATTCCTTATCAGCTTTCGCTTTTTTCTTCACTGAGATGGTAAGCTCTTCGCCTTTTCCAGAATAATCTGCCTTGATCACATCTCCTTCGGAGAGATCCCCCTTCAGGATTTCTTCCGCTACAGCATCTTCCAAGTACTTTTGGATGGCTCTGTTCAGCGGTCTTGCTCCATACTGTTGATCATATCCTTTTTCAGAAAGGAATGCCTTGGCTTTTTTAGTCAATTCAATCTTATATCCAAGGTCAGTAATTCTGGAGAATAACTTTCCAAGACTAATATCGATGATCTTGAACAAATGCTCCTGATCGAGTGAATTGAAGACCACAACATCATCCAATCTGTTAAGGAATTCAGGACTGAATGCTTTCTTCAAGGCCGATTGAATGGTTCCTTTCATAATCTCATCCATGTTATCCT
>CAZLUY010000578.1:0-2721 GCA_964562785.1 uncultured Limnohabitans sp.
TGGGAATCAAACTTCCTCTTTCAGAGTAAAGAAATCTTCAGACTCTTCTGGATGAATTTCAAGTACGTTCGCAAGGGTCAGACGAATCAACGTTCTGGAAGCCAGAAACCTGGGAATCTTAGCCAGGCGAGAATACTCTCTAACTGTCAGACTGCCTTTTTCTTCCAGGGCTTTCAAAAGAATCTCTTCTTTCTCCCCATAAGTGAAAACTACATCTCTTTGATTCTTTCTCTTCTTAATGATTTCCCAAACTTCCTTGCTCGCCTGGACAGATCTATCTTCCACTCTCACAAAGGATTTCCTTTTGTCTGCTTCCTTCAGATAATGAGGTCTGTTTTCGCTGACAGGTATGTCAAAAACTGCCACACCTTTCTTTTCGGTCACGGGTACAGCGTGAACCTCATAGTTCAATTCTGGAAAGATGGATTCCTTGATCTCTCTTTCCATGACGAAAACCTCATCCTGAATGTACTTTTGACCACTTACCGTTCCATCATCATCTACCCCAATTAGAAGAAAACCACCATAGGTATTAGCCAAAGCAATCACCTCTTTAATGATCTTTTCTGGATGGGCAGCTTTCTTTTTGAATTCAATGCTGACTCCCTCCCCTTTGCTTGCAAGACGTTTAACTTCGGAAAGTAACATGACTAGTTGGCAGGTCCTCGATTCAATTCGGCAAGGCGCTTCTTTTGCGATTGCCATTCATCTCGCAATCTGGCAGCTTCCATAAAGTTGAGCTCCTTTGCAGCCTTCTCCATTTGCTTCTGAGTTTGGGCAATCAGCTTCTCAAGCTTATCTTTTGTAAGGAATTGGACTACGGGATCAGCAGCAATAGCAGCCTCTGAGCCCATTGGCTCTGCATAGACCTTCGGGTTTTTCTTACTATCGGCGACCTTGGTCTGGCCCATTATCTTTTCTCGAGATTTAATGATTGTCTTAGGGACAATTCCATTCTTCTCATTATACTCGATCTGTAGAGCTCTCCTTCTTTTGGTTTCATCGATAGCAGATCCCATGGATTCTGTAATCTTATCAGCATACATGATCACTCTTCCAGAGTCATTCCGCGCAGCTCGGCCAATGGTCTGAACAAGGCTCCTTTCGTTTCTCAAGAAGCCTTCCTTGTCAGCGTCAAGTATGGCAACCAATGATACTTCAGGTAAATCAAGCCCCTCTCTTAATAAGTTCACACCTACCAAAACATCAAAAATCCCCAATCTTAATTCTCGAAGGATTTCAACACGATCGAGGGTTTTCACCTCTGAGTGAATATACCTTGACTTGACTCCAGCCCTCTCAAGGAATTTCTGCAACTCTTCAGCCATCCTTTTGGTCAAAGTGGTCACCAAAACTCTGGCCCCATTTTCAATAGTTTGATCAATTTCCTCCAGGAGGTCGTCTATCTGATTCTGACTTGGTCGAACTTCGATAGTCGGATCGAGTAGTCCTGTAGGCCGAATTATTTGTTCAACCACCACTCCCTCAGTTTTACTTAATTCATAATCAGCTGGAGTCGCAGAGACATAAACCACTTGATTGGTAAGATCTTCAAACTCTTCAAACCGAAGAGGCCTATTATCCAATGCCGAAGGTAGGCGGAAACCAAAGTCCACCAGATTCACTTTCCTTGACCTATCGCCACCCCACATGGCTCTTACTTGAGGAACAGTCACATGACTCTCATCAATCATTAGTAAATAATCATTTGGGAAGTAATCCAAAAGGCAGAATGGTCTTGCCCCTGGTTCCCGTCGATCAAAATACCGGGAATAGTTTTCTACTCCTGAACAGTAACCAAGCTCTCTGATCATTTCCAGGTCAAACTCAGTTCTTTCCTGAAGCCGCTTTGCTTCAATAAATTTCCCTTCTTTCTCAAAGAAGTTCACCTGAGCGACCATATCATCCTGAATCTCCTTGATGGATTGATCAATTACATCTCGGCCAGTGACAAATAGGTTTGCAGGAAAAATGGATATTATCCGCTCGTCGGAGATCTTTTTCCCTGTAGCAGGATCAATTCTTTGAATTGCCTCAATTTCATCTCCCCAAAAGAAAATGCGATAACCAAAATCAGCATATGCCACGAAGATATCTACAGTATCTCCTTTAACTCTAAAGGTACCGTGGGTCAAATCCTGATGGGTCCGACTATATAAAATATCTACCAGTTTAAAGAGCAACTGGTTTCTTGGTATTCTGTCCCCTTCCTGAAGACGGATAACATTCTTCCCGAATTCCTCCGGATTTCCAATACCATAAATACAGGAAACAGATGCCACCACGATTACATCCCTTCGACCTGTTAATAAAGAGGACGTCGCACTTAGACGTAACTTTTCAATTTCCTGATTAATGGAAAGATCTTTCTCTATATAGGTGCCAGATGTCGGTATAAATGCCTCGGGCTGATAGTAATCATAGTAGGAGATGAAATACTCAACAGCATTTTCCGGGAAAAACTGCTTGAACTCTCCATACAATTGAGCTGCAAGCGTTTTATTATGGCAAAGCACCAGGGTTGGACGCTGGACCTCCTGAATAACATTGGCCATGGTAAAAGTCTTACCTGAACCTGTCACCCCTAAAAGAACCTGCGACTCTTCCCCTGCCTCAATACCCTGAGAAAGCTCATCAATCGCATGGGGCTGATCGCCAGTTGGCTCGTAATCAGATATGATTTTAAATTCCATAATTAAGCGTACTAACCCAACACGATTA
>CAZLUY010000579.1:0-3428 GCA_964562785.1 uncultured Limnohabitans sp.
AACACCAACTTCAAAAGCTGGATGGAAGATGTCTTGGCACAGTTGGAAATGGTCGCCAGCTTCAAAGAAAAGCACATCTATTTCCTGCTGAAGGATATGCCTCCTTGGTATCATTATTATCACAACGAATTAGCTGCTTTCAAATTCTTCTTTTGGCAAAAGTCAATTCTATTCAATGAAGAACTTCGTGAGAAACGTTTCTCAGTAGCGGACGTCAAATACCCGGTACTTGAGGATCTAACTCAGAAGATCATTCGGACTTCCACAAAGATCCCTACAACGGAAATATGGAATCTGGAAGGACTGAATACGACTTTAAGACAAATTGATCTTTACCATGAAATGGGGATAATGAATAGCTCTCAGGACACCGCAAGTCTATATTCATGTGTCATTGAGGTAGTGGATCATTTAGAAAAAATGGCGGAGCACGGGAAGAAATTCATGCCCGGAACCTCTCCAACCTCCGACAGTCCGGATTATAATTTTTTCGTGAATGAATTTGTACTTGGAGACAACACCTTTTTTGTAAAACTAAATGAAACCAAAGTAACTTACCTCAATTACAGTGTGATTTACTTTATGGGTACTTCAGACCCAACTTTCAATGAAGGGATGTTCCGCAACCTGGAAAATCTAATCAAAAAATCTACCCCCATCAGCAATACAGCAGAGAAAGAGCGTAAGCAATTTTTCAACAAACTGAGGCGCAAAGCACAATCCAGATTGGAGCGGCTTCTCGATACTTTTTGATTCAATCCATTTACCTTAAAGTCCTGTGATTTAATCGCAATCTTTTTACTTTTAGTCATCAATTGAAAATTCAATGAGCGTACTAAAAATCAGGACATTTATTTTTGTAATCGGCTTAGCTATCCTAAGTGGATCTTGCGAAACCAAGACCGAAAAAGAAGCCGAAATTATTGCAGAAACCCCTTCTACCACAAGCCAAAAGCCAACTGATAATCCCGAAGGCATGGTCTGGATTCCAGGTGGTGATTTTACCATGGGTACCAATGAAGCCGATGCCTATCAAGTTGAGAGACCAGCTGTAGATTTGTCTGTTGAGGGTTTTTGGATGGATGTCCATGAGGTTACCAATGCTCAATATATGGAATTTGTGGAGGCTACAGGTTATGTGACCCTTGCTGAAAAGAAGCCGGAATGGGAAGACTTAAAACAGCAATTACCACCTGGTACTCCCCCACCCGATCCTTCAGTTTTAGTCCCCGGATCTATGGTTTTTACCCCTCCTTCAAGACCCGTTCCTCTCCAGGATATTTCCCTTTGGTGGACATGGATCGAAGGAGCCAATTGGAGGTACCCTGAGGGGCCTGACAGCAACATAGAAGGAAGAGAAAATCACCCAGTTGTTCATATCGCTCATGAAGATGCCGTGGCCTATGCTGAATGGGTAGGTAAAAGGTTACCTACTGAAATTGAATGGGAGTTTGCAGGTCGAGGTGGACTCAACGGTAAACGTTTCGCCTGGGGCGATGAATTAAGTCCAAACGGTCAATATCTAGCTAACACTTTTACAGGGTCATTTCCTCATGACAACTCAGGGGCTGATGGATATGTGGGAACTTCCCCAGTAAGATCATATGCCCCAAACACCTATGGCTTATATGATATGATAGGTAACGTTTGGGAATTGACAGATGACTGGTATGATGCCCTAAAGTTTGCCAGATTAGCTGGACAAGCACCAAAGCTTGATGCTGATATGAACCCCTGTTATGTACCTGGCAATCCTTATGCTAAGGAAAGAGTAATCAAAGGCGGGTCCTTCTTATGCGCAGATAATTATTGCATCAATTATCGACCAAGCGCTCGTCAAGGGCACGCGTTTGATAGCGGCACCTCTAATGTAGGTTTTAGACTTGTTAAGTCAGCTGAGAACAAAGCTTTGGGAATGAAATAACTCAGCTTAAGAGTTGGACCCTTGAGTTATCCTCTGGATATATTTCCCTACGATATCAAATTCAAGATTAACCTGATCTCCCACCTTCAATTGGTGAAAGTTGGTATGCTCATAGGTATATGGAATAATCGCTACCGTGAACTCCCCTGGCTTTGAATTAAAACAAGTCAGGCTGGTTCCATTGATGGTGATTGAGCCCTTTTCTACAGTTACGTTGCCTTTATCAGGGTCAAAGCCAATAGTGAATACCCAACTGCCTTCTTGATCTTCAATAGACTTTACGGTTCCTACCTGGTCCACATGACCCTGAACAATGTGTCCGTCAAATCGACCATTGGCTGGCATACAGCGTTCAAGGTTCACTTTCTTACCTTCTTCCCATGAACTCAAGTTGGTTTTAGCCAATGTCTCATCAATGGCTGTCACCCGATAGATATCCTCATTTACCTCCACCACGGTCAAACAGACTCCGTCATGAGCTAGTGATTGATCAATCTTCAATTCATTTGAAATGGAAGATTTAAGATCAAAATGAATATTACTTCCTTCCTTGGTTATTTGGTCGATTTCACCAAAAGCTTCTATAATTCCTGTGAACATTTTTGTCAATTTTCGCCACTTCTGGATAAAAGTATTTTTTGGACTAAGTGGTTTCAAATAACGTTAATTATTCGCTTATCTTCGATCAAAAATTCTCAATCTATCGCATGCTTCGACTAGAAGACAGCTATCTGCATAAAGGCAAAAGAAAAGCCTTGGTCAAACTTCTCAGGGAAAAAGGCATCAAAAGTGAAAGAGTCCTCGATGCAATCAATCAGCTTCCCAGACATTTCTTTTTTGATTCTGCTCTAATCTCACATGCTTATGAAGATAAAGCTTTCCCCATAGGTGAAGGTCAAACAATTTCCCAACCTTACACAGTTGCTTTTCAATCTGAATTGCTTGACATAAAGCCAGGTGATAAGGTTCTTGAAATTGGTACTGGGTCTGGCTATCAAGGGACAATCCTCCACTTACTGGGAGCTGAAGTTTATACGATCGAGTATCAGAAAAAACTGTACGAGAAGACCAAAAAATTCCTCGCCAGGCTTGGAGTAAAGCTTCATCTATTTTTCGGTGATGGATCAATGGGAGTGGCTCAACATTCTCCTTACGACAAAATAATCGTAACAGCAGGTGCTCCCATAATTCCCAATCACTTGATTAAGCAGCTAAAAACCGGAGGAATATTAGTTGTACCTGTTGGAGATCGAAATAGCCAGAAAATGCTGAGACTTATCAAAAAGTCTCCTTCTAAAGTTATCAAAGAAGAGTACGATTCTTTTGCTTTCGTTCCGCTTTTGGGCAAAGATGGCTGGAAATAACATTCGAAATATAATTTTGATTGAAAGATAATTTTAAAACCGGATCAAAATTTAATTCGTATTTTTGTAGAAATACTTAGAGTTATGAGCAAGAAGAAATTCGCTAGAGAATCTGGAACTACGATGACGGAAATGGTGCT
>CAZLUY010000580.1:0-5091 GCA_964562785.1 uncultured Limnohabitans sp.
ACAAAATAATAAAGGCTTCCATCAGTGGTAGATGGAGGAGTGAAGCTATTTGAGTTTGTACCAACCGGAGTAATCGTGCCTGAACTAGTTGAGTTTTCAGTGCTGCTATACCACTGATAAGTAAGAGAACCAGTGCCTGAAGCTGTTACAGAGAGTGAAGGGAAAGCCCCACCAATACAAACAGAACCAGGCGTCGTGCTACTCGGCTGGACGTCAATCGAAGTATTTTGGTTTACAACAAAGGCTCCAGATACGGACGAGGTTACATCAGTACCACATCCACTTGATACTTCCACAAAGTAGTAATATGTACCTAAATCATTAGCGGGCGTATAGGTATCGGAATCCGTACCTACCGCAGTAATATTACCTGTGGTTGTCGAGTTCTGGTCATTTCTATACCATTGATAATTTACAGGAGCAGTTCCATCAGCCACCACTGAAATTGAAGAAAATATACCACCTTCACATATGGTCTGTCCTGCTAAGGCTTCGGAATCTATAGAAGTTAGAGGAGTCACTGTGTATGCTCCTGATACTCCAGTTGGTACCGTTCCACAGTTGCTTGAAGCTACTGCATAATAATACAAGGTTCCTTCAGTATCCGCCGGGGGAGTAAATGTTGCAGAGGTTGCCCCACTTATCAGGGTACCGCCTGTGTTTGAATTAGCTGTATTACTGTACCATTGATAAGTTACCGTTCCTTCTCCACTAGCGAGAACTGTTAATTCAGCCCCTGCAAAACTTCCATTTAAGCATTGAGTCTGGTCAGTTGTTGAAGGATTTGTATCAATTACGGTTTCTGGAGGATTCACTCTGAATTGACCCGATGGATCTGAAGTAACGGAACCACAATTACCAGTAACCACTACGTAATAGTAATTTATCCCAATAGGAGTTGAAGGAGGAGTGAATGAAGCTGAGGTAGCTCCAGCTACTACAGTACCACCAACATTCGATGCCGTAGAATTACTGTACCATTGGTATGATAAATTAGCTCCTACCGCTCCAACTGAAATGGAGGTAAACCCATCGCCAAAGCATTCCACTTCGTCTGCCGTGGATGGTTGAGTATCAATGGCTGTTATTGGATCCACTGTGATCACAACATTGAAACTTGATCCTACACAAGATCCAGATGTTGGTGTCACGGTGTAAGTTGCCGTCTGAGAGGTACTAGTAGGGTTGGTTAAATTCCCGGAAATTGTACTTCCACTTCCAGCAGCTCCTCCAGTGATTCCTCCTGTCACAGATGGGGTTCCCCAAGAGTATGTTGTCCCCGCTGGAACAATTCCATCTGAACCATTTGAAGGAGAAATATCGAATGGTCCACCAGTACATATATTTGCTGAAATGGTATTAATTGTCGCAACTGGATCGACTGTGACAGTTACCATGAAATCTGGTCCAATACATCCATTGGTTGTAGGAGTTACTATGTAGGTGGCAGTCTGGGATGAGTTGGTTGGGTTGATGAGGGTGCCTGTAATGCTATTTCCACTTCCAGCGGCACCACCTGCTAATCCGCCTGTTACTGAGGGGGCTGACCAGGAATAAGAAGTTCCCGTTGGTATTATTCCATCTGTTCCATTTGCTGGGATTACCGTGAATGTGCCCGCACTACAAACCGATGTGGTAAGATCATTTACTGAAGCTTGAGGGTCTACGGTAATTGTTACTTCGAAGGACGATCCAGAGCAACTTCCTGATGTTGGGGTTACTGTGTAAGTGGCTGTCTGTTGAGAATCTGTAGGATTGGTAAGATTACCAGTTATACTGGTTCCACTTCCTGCTGTACCACCTGTTAGACCTCCAGTTACCGATGGTGCGCTCCAAGAATATGTCGTTGAGGCTGGGACAATACCGTCTACGCCATTTTGAGGTGTTACACTAAAACTTTCCTCACTACAAACGGATGCTCCAATGTCCATAATATCGGGACTTGGATTGACAGTAACAGTAACCTCGAAAGTGAATCCGGTACATGATCCAGAAGTTGGAGTTACCGTATATGTGGCAGTTTGAGCAGAATTGGTAGGGTTTGATAATGTACCAAAAATGTTAGTTCCACTACCTCCAGCACCACCAGTAATTCCACCGGTTACGGCAGGAGGGCTCCATGTGTAGTCAGTACCGGGAGGTATTATTCCATCAGTTCCTTGTGAAGGGGTTACAGTAAATGTATCACCTGTACACATGTCAGTCGTAAGGTCATTGATTGAGGGAGTTGGTGCGACGGTGACCACTAAATCGAAGGTGGGTCCGGTGCATGTTCCACTAATAGGGGTAACCGTATAGGTGGCTGTTTGAGACGTATTAGTAGGGTTAGTCAAAGTCCCCGTAATAGTGCTTCCGGAACCTGCTATTCCGCCAGTTAATCCTCCAGTTACGGACGGTACCAACCATGAATAGGTCGTCCCAGCTGGGACTATTCCGTTAATGGCATCAATAGGCGAAACATTAAAAGACCCGTCACTACATACAGCTTCGGCCATATCAGTAATGTCGGCTTTAGGGTTGACGGTGACTACAATTTCAAAGGATGCTCCCCCACAACTACCAGATGTTGGTGTAACCGTGTATGTTGCCGTTTGTGCTGAACTTGTAGGGTTAGAGAGTGTTCCTGATATACTAGTTCCACTACCTGCAGCACCACCAGAAACACCACCAGTTACTGTTGGTGCACTCCAGGTATAGGTTGTTCCTGAAGGTACAAAGCCATCTATTCCATCTTGTGGGGTGATGCTAAAGGCCTCCCCACTACAGGAAGCCTCTGCCATATCATTAATATTAGCCCCTGGATTTATGGTAACAGTTACTTCAAACGTTGGCCCAGCACAAGTACCTGATGTAGGAGTGACCGTATAAGTTGCGGTTTGGGGCGTATTGGTAGGATTGGAAAGAGTTCCAGAAATGTTGCTTCCACTACCAGCCGTCCCACCGGTTATTCCTCCTGTAACACTCGGAGCACTCCATGAATAGGTAGTTCCTGAAGGAATTATCCCATCTGTCCCATTACTAGGGTTGACGGTAAATGTATCACCACTGCAAATTTCAGCTGTTAAATCATTGATTGTTGCGATAGGATCAACCGTTACGGTAACGGTGAAATCAGGTCCCGCACAGCCGTTAGTAGATGGTGTGACCGTATATGTAGCAGTTTGAGCAGTATTAGTAGGATTTGTTAAAGTACCCCCTATAAATGAAGCCCCACTTCCTCCAGTACCACCTGTCAATCCTCCAGTCACAGAAGGTGCAGACCAGGAATATGTGGTTCCAGTTGGTACGACGCCATCAACTCCGTCAATTGGAGAAACTGAAAATGCATTACCACTACAAACTGTCCGAATTGCATCATTCACATCTGCGATTGGACTAATGGTAACCGACCCAGTTTGAATTAAGTCAATATTGTAAGTGGTGGTGGGCTCTAAGGTATAGGTGCCGCTTGCTGTGGGAGTTCCGGTTATCGAAATGGTCCCTGCCGAAGGATTATAATCTATGGATAATCCAGAAGGCAACGTTGGGTTTGGCCCTGTGGATCCCGGAGGGATTGTATATGTGATATCCGTTATTGGATCACCCTCACAAATGGTTTGAGAATCGGTCCCATCGGCAGAGGTCAATCGGATGTAAGAAATTCGGATCTGACCATCAGCACCATATCCACCGACCTGCTCAGTTCCAGAGGCATTAGTTCTTTTTGCACCTCCGCCACCGCCACCTGGTGTATCACCATCAGTACCTCTTCCCTGGCCGCCATTTTTCCCATTACCTCCATTACCTCCATCAGTTGGGGCATTACCACCATTTCTTCCACTGCCATTTGTTCCATTAGCGAATGGACCTGCTGAGGAGCCACCGCCCCCACCATTGCTTCCATCAGAATTAGCACCATTACCTCCACTATACTTCACATCTCCAAATCCGTCAGCAGCTAATCCTCCTGTGGCACCGGAGGCTCCATCCGTTGCTACCGAATTACCTCCTTTTGCCATTAAGAAAGTGTTACTGGAAAACCATGAATCTTCTCCATCAACAACCGTCAGTGAACCGAACCCTACATAATAATCGATAATTTGATTTGGAGAGACAGAAATTACACTACGGGAGTAGGCACCGCCTCCGCCTCCGCCTCCTTGGCCAGTTGATTGCATTGATCCTCCTCGGCCGCCAGCCCCCCAGACTTCAACAGTAATACTTGTTACTCCTGAAGGAACGGTAAATTGTCCTGAACCAGGGGTCGTTATGATTTGAGTTTGGGCAATACTTTCCCAGGCCAAGAAAAATAGGCAAATCAGGAGAATTGGCTTTATGTTATCTCTAACACTCACAATATTTAATAGCCAATCTTTTGTAGTTGGACATTCAAAAAATGCATTTCAAATATACTTATGAAAAGAAGATAAAGAAAGGGAAAGACCTAATAATCCTACCTCAATCCTCTGATTTTCTGCAATTAAGCCAAATTCTGTGCCCATACTTAAAATATTAAGTACAATTATTCGCTTCCCAACAACAGTTTATAACTGACAAAAGGAATAAAATTTTGTATTTTTCAATTTTTAGCCATTAAACCTATATAAAATTTTACCAAATGCCAAATTTCCCTATTTGGTTTTAAGTAGAGGGCCATTTAAAATCCTTAAACCTTTTTTGACAAATTAGATCCATTAATCTAATGTCCAATGCTATGGATGGTGACAATAAATCAAGCTAGTCTATAGCTTAAGATTTCATTCAAAATTGGTTTTAATTAAAAACCCCGAGCCTTACGACCCGGGGTTTGGATTGGTTGATTGTTTGTCTGAGTTATCCGTTCATACTGATTAGGAACTCTGCATTGTCTCTGGTCCCTTTCATTCGCTGAAGTAGGAACTCCATTGACTCCTGAGAAGTCATGTCGCTCATCAGCTTTCTAAGGATCCAAACGCGCTGCATCTCTTCCTTATCCATAAGGAGATCTTCACGTCGAGTACCAGAAGCCAGCACATCAATGGATGGATATATTCTTCTGTTGGCAAGCTTACGATCAAGGGCAAGCTCCATATTACCTGTTCCTTTGAATTCTTCAAAGATCACCTCGTCCAT
>CAZLUY010000581.1:0-7049 GCA_964562785.1 uncultured Limnohabitans sp.
AATCATTAGGCCAAATGGATGTATATCTAGCTTTAGAGCTACAGAAGCTAAAATGGGTAGTAGCATTGAAGCCGTAGCCACATTTGAAGTCACCTCTGTCAGGAAGTTCACAGAGGTGATAATAATTAGCAGTAAGGCGAAAAGGCCAATACCTTCAATAAGAGTGAAACGCTGACCTATCCACTCAGCTAGCCCGGTTTCTCTAAAGCCTTCTGCTAGGGCTAATCCTCCTCCAAACAGAATCAATATACCCCAAGGTATTTTCTCCGCAGTTTTCCAGTCCAAAATGGTATCCTTTCGGTCAGAAGAGGGAAGAACAAATAATAATACGACCCCAGCGAGCACAATGATGGTGTCATTGATTTCTGGAAATAACGGTTGAAGTAAAAAGGACCTTGTTATCCAGGCAAGACAAACAAGACCGAAAACAATCATTACATTTTTCTCCTCATAACCCACTTTACCTAGTTCTTTGAGCTGCTTTGCTATTACCTCTTTCCCACCTGTAATCTGAAACTTGGATGGTAATGGGTTTGCATACCCTACCAAATAGTACCAACAAATGGCTAAAAGTATTAAGGATAAGGGTAAGCCAAACAGAAACCACTCATTGAAACCTATGGTGTAGTCGTAAAATTCATCAATTACTGCCACCATGATTGCATTAGTGGGAGTACCAATAAGAGTGGCGACACCTCCGATTGATGCGCTATAGGCAATTCCTAGCATGATATTCTTTCCGAGCTTATCTGCTAAATCCCATTGTCCAATCATCTGTGACTTGAGCTGATGAACAACGGCAAGACCAATAGGAAGCATCATAAGAGATGTAGCGGAATTTGAAATCCACATGGATAGAAGGCCGGTTGCCACAATGAAGCCCAGGACTATTTTCCTTAAATCCGAACCAATCAAATGAATAATACTTAGTGCTATTCGCTTGTGAAGATTCCACTTTTCTATTCCCGTTGCGAGCAGGAATCCTCCCATGTAGAGCATCACCGTCGGATGCATGTAATTATCTGAGACTTCAGCTATTGGAAGAATACCTAATAGAGGAAGAATTACTAGGGGTAAAAAGGCGGTAGCAGCAATAGGAATGGCTTCAGTAATCCACCATATGGCCATCCATGCAGCTGTGGCAAGCATGGCTTGAGCTTCTTTGGGCAAATCTTTAGCCTCACCAAAGAAAAAAATCAGAAAGAAGGAGAGAGGTCCTATGAAAAGGCCGAGGGTGCGAAGACTGAATTTCATCTAGCCCAAAACTAGAAAATTTCATTTCATCTCTAGGGCTTTTTCCAATGATGGTTAAGAAATACCCATTTTCTTCTTAATCTCAGATTCAATGAACCTTGAAAGTGCACGTATACTTCCTAGTTCAAAGAAGTTTTGAATTCCAATTTCTAGATTCAATTTTTTGCTCAGAAGGGAGACTATACGAATTGCCGATAAGGAATTACCCCCCAAAGGAATAAATGAATCCGTTACATCAATGGCATCCATTTTTAAGACAGTACACCAGGTGGAATGCACCAATGTCTCGATTTTGTTCTTGGGTGGCTCTAGAACTCGGTTTTGATCCTTTTGTATGGTAGCACTTCCTCTTCTAATCAAGGCATCTTTATCAACTTTACCGTTTGGAGTTAGAGGAAATGAATCAACCTGAATGAAGCTTGAAGGAACCATATTTTGAGGTAGGTTCTCTTTAAGATGTGAAATCAATACCTCATGCTCCAATCTCCTGGAAGCTTTGAAATAAGCTCTGATTTCTTTCTTATTACCTGAATCGGACATTCCAATGTCCTTCATTAGTTTTTGAATCTCTTCTTCAGTTAAATGATCATTCAGCTCATCTATAGTTTCGGTGCGCTTTTTATGACCAACTCTTACATCCCAGCTATATGGAAAAGCATAATTATGATAACCCTTTCTCCTCTTATGCACATAGATTCCTAAATCATTTATGATGCAGTTGGTGCTTCTGCCGGTGTCTTCAGGTCGTTTCCATCCAATTTTCTCTTCCAGATAAGAATACAATTCCGACAAACTCACATCACTGAAGCGATAGAAGTCTACGAAAGCCACTTTTTCAAATACCTCATCAGTTTCAAACATGGAAACATCAAGGTATTCACTTACGGCATCCTGGCTTCGATGGTAGGATTTCCTGGCTTCTAAAATGATATTATCAATATCCTTTGGATCGAAATTTTCCTTGACAAAGAGCTCCTCAGTAAGTCGGGTCTCAAAAAACTGTCCTCGAGAAAGTCCTGTGACTATTACAGGAATATTCTTATCCATGGCAAGTTTGGTACTGAGGGTATAAACAGTCTTAAAGCAGCCATTGCAGACATTTTGATGCCTTTCTATACTATCCCTAAAGATCGCATTCATTGCATCCGTAGTACCGTAAATATGATCTACTCCTAACTTGGAGCAGGTGTTATTGATGTTCTCCTTAGCGTTGTCTGAAATAAAACCATTATCAAGAGTGAAGGCTAAAACTTTAAGGTCTAGCTCTACCAATTTTGCTAAAGCATAGCTGCTATCTTTACCGCCACTTAAGAGCATCAAGCAGTCGTATTCTGGATTTCTGCCTTCTCCTAAAGAGATTATTTCACCCCTTAGGTTATCCATCGATTTAAAGTAAGAAGAGACATTCCTTTGATAGTCTTCGAAAGATTCGCAAAGGCTACACACCTGCTCATCATTGAAAGTTGCATCCGGATAGTTAGAAGGAAGGCCGCAGCTCTTACAATAAAACTCAGGAGTTTCATACAAGTCTTGATTCGCATCTACTGTAGCAATTTGTACACCTTCAACCTCTGGAATTTCGCCAATAATGGATTCTAATTCGTTAGCCTCGATTCGAACCCCATTTAGCTTTATTTGCTCATCTTTTCTGCCTAGGTAGTCCAGATTTCCATCTTCGGTCAACCGAACAAGATCTCCAGTTTTGTAGATAGTTTGAGAGCTGATTTTTGGCTCATCTATAAAGGCCTCATTGGTTCTTTTAGGATTATTGAAATATCCTTTGGCAAGTACATCACCACTTAAATAAAGCTCACCAGGTACCCCTTCAGGAACAGGATTTAGTTTTTCGTCTAGAATCAAATAAGAGCAGCCCTTAATCGCTTTACCAATGAGTACTGAAGCATTTTCATCTTGTGGATTGTATTCATGGACGATACATCCAACAGTAGCTTCCGTAGGGCCATATTCATTAAATACCCGGGAGTTATTTCCTATGGAATTAGAAACTTGAGCTGCAACAGAACTCTCAAGGTTCTCACCACCAAAGATCACAGTTTGAATTGAAGAACTCTTCCAATCCTCGTCAGAGAGGAGTTTCGCGTGTGAAGGTGTAAGCTTGATGGTGTTGCTGGAGTTACTCTTTAAAACTTCAAGAACCCTCAAGTCCGGACCAGACTTAGTTTCTGGGAATATATCTATCACTCCTCCAGTCGCCAATGGGAGAAATAATGAGGTCAGGGTTAAGTCAAATCCAATGGAAGTGAAGAAAGGCATGTTGATCCCTTCTTTGTTATAGTGTTCTACGCCTTGTTTAACATAGTTGGATAAAGATTTGACTGAAACATCTACTCCCTTTGGCTTGCCAGTTGATCCAGAAGTAAAGAGTATATAACCTGCTTCGCTCTGATTTAAATACTCAAAAGGCTCAGAATCTGATGATCCGAAGAATTCTTTCCAGTTAAATCTAAAATTTGGATAAGCCTCAGTTTCTTCATTACTGATGACGATAGTAGGCGACACATCCTCCAGTATGATATTTTTCCTTTTCTCCGGAACGTCGGCAGGAACAGGGACAAATCTTCCTCCCAATCTCAAAACTGACAGGACGCTAGCAATGTATTCTATGGATCGGTTAAGATTTACAACAGCAATCTTTCCTGGTCCAACTCCAAGCTGTTGTAATTTGATTGAAAGATTTGTGACTAAATTATCTAGCTCCTTATAGCTAATCTCTTCCTGGTTGATCTTTAAGGCAGCAGACTTTTGATGCCTTTGAAAAGATTCTGTAAGTTGATCGGATAGGGGAGTGATATCCTGATGATCAGCTTCTCCATATGGCTTGACATTTTCTGTTGCCTCGAGTCTTAAACTTGTAATCAATTGTTGGTCATCTTCAAGCACATCTCTGAACATGCTTTTGAAATGTTCTGAGATAAGTTCAAGATGCTTGCTAGAAAAGTAGCTCTCGTTGATATCAAAGTAATAATCGAGATTCGATTGGGAGTTGAAATCAAAAGCTTGAAGACGAATCTGATGTGAATTATCTAATTCATCAGGAAATAGCCACTTGGTCTTTGTAGGAAAGCCAGCAAAATCCCCAAAGTGTAATGGGATATAATTGACAACAAAGTGGATACCTCTTGAGCTTTGAACACTCTGAGCTCCAGGATGTCCATTCTTAAAGAAATCAAATAGTTCAGTTCTGACTTTGTCAAAAAGACTCCTAAACGAATCGTCATCAGCAATAGCTATATCTATCGGAAGAACCTCAATAAGAAGTCCTGTCGTGTTTTTATACTTTGAAAGATTTCGGTTTGGAAATGGGCTTCCAATTCGAATTCGATTTTCTCCGGATAGTCTTGAAATGAAAGCAGAGAAAAGGGTGGCAAGGAATGTGAATTTTGTAAGATCAGGGTTAAGAGATCTGTAACCTTCGGAGCTTATCAAAGCTTCAAATTTTTCTTTTAATTCATCATTTATGGGGAGCTTGATTCTTTTGGCCTTACTGCCTTTGTTTTTCGTGTGCTTACCATAAAGTTCAGGTGATTTAGTCATGGATTGACCTTTTGAACCCCAATAATCCTCATTAAGATTCTCTACCTGACTTCTTTTCTTCTGTTCGAATTCTCTGTATTCTTTGAAACTAGTCGCTGGTTTTGACTCAGAGTCAACACCCTCTATTAACTGTAAATAGATTTGAGATAAATCCTCAAACCAAACTTTAAAGCTAGTAGCATCCGCAACTATATGGTGGACATTTAAATACCAGAAGAGATGATCATCTTCAATTTGAATAAGACAAGTATCAAAGCATGATCGACTTAATTCCATCTGAACCTTGATTCTATCCTGGATTAAACCTTTATAATCGTTCAGGCTGGACAGAATAGTTTCTGCTTGAAAAGGTTTCTCAGAAAGAATTACTTGAGAGACTTCACCTTCTTCATTTTCTTGGAATACTGTTCTTAAAGAATCATGTTTGGCAATAAGCTGATCAAAGGCTTTCCAAAAGGCAGAGACATCAATTTTACCCTTGATCTCGAAGGTGTGAGGTAGGTGATTGGCCGTTGACTTGGGGTTGATTTTCTGCCCAACCCAAATACTTTCCTGACTACCGGTTAAGCCAGTTGGTGTAGAGATAGCTTCCTTCAAGTTATCTAGTTTTGAAGTTGCTCCGAAAGATATTCTTGAATGGAGTTAACCGTGTTGAAGTTTTCTATCACCATATCCTGTGGTGCCACTTTCACGGAATATTGGTCCTCCAAATGAGCAATGATTTTCATGATGGTAATACTATCTACCAATCCTGAACTGAGAAGCTCATCTTCTGCACTTATAGGCGTATCTATTTCTTCGCTGATGTATTTAACGATCTCGTCAACCATTACTTCAGATTTAAAACGTTTTTTGATCTTTTCACCATGTAATCAGGTCTTGGATCAGGGACTTCTTTTATGTTAGTCACTGGGTTGAAGGTAAACATCAAAAGCCTACGATCTGTTGTCCCCATATTTTGATAGGATCCATGCAGAATGTTGCTGTGAAAAATCAATGCATCTCCAGCTTTACCAGTTAGAGGAATGATAGGGGAGTACTTGTCCACCATCTGCGCCAGAGTTTCCTGGCTAATCATATATTTTAAGTTCTCATCATGAACTCCATCGGGATTATTAAGATAAGAATCTACTTCATATTCATTTTGCGAATTAGGAATTGCCAGAATTGGACCATTGGATACATCCACATCTGATAGAAATATCGCCATTGTTAGAGCCTTTGGCTCTAGCATTCCATCATCTTTCCAGAACTTAAAATCCTGATGCCAACTCCAAACACCTGATTCTAAGCTCGCCTTCGTGTTTAGCTTGGACTGAAAAAGATAGAAATCAGTATCTAGTAGCTGCTCTATGTTTTCTCGAATTTCCGAATTGTCAATTACTTTTTGAATCTCAGGGTGGAATGCTTCAGGAGCAAAGACTGTCCTTATTTTTCCAGAAGTCTTTTCTCTAAAAAACTCTGGACCATCCTTTTCTTCTAAAGACTCCACAGCATCAATCAAATCACTTAATGCCTTGCCTTTAAAAAGGCCGTCCACTATAAGGAAGCCTTCTTTTTTGTAGGACGCTATTTGCTTTTGATCCAACATGGATTAATTCGAAAACTGCTTTTCCAACTCTCTATAATGAACCTTTCCATTGTCTGAATGAGGCATAGAAGGCATTTCAAATATGTGCTTTGGAATATTTTGTCTGGACAATAATTTAGCAAGCTTTCTCCGGAGTTCAGTCATATCTAAACTTCCAGAATTAAAAACTACGGCTGCGCAAAGCTCTTTTACACCTCCATTAGTCGTGGTGAAAACAGCCGCATCTTTAATTTCCGGGAGATTGATTAAAACCGTTTCAACAGCACCTAATTCTACTCGATATCCATTTATTTTTACCATGCGGTCTATTCTTCCCGCGAAAACCAGTCTTCCATCCTCGTTTAAGTAGGCCTGATCTCCAGTTCGATAAAAACGCTTTTCCTGCCCATCTAAAGTTTTGGTGTAGAACGATTTCTTGTTCAGTTCCTCATTATGCCAATATCCTGACATCATCGTAACAGAGTGAATTAGTAACTCACCTTTTTGACCAGGCTCTACCAGATTATTATCCGAATCGAGAATGAGGTATTCTGTATTATCCCAAACTTCTCCGATAGGTACTTCCTCATTCACATCAACCTTTTGGTCAATAGTGAAGAACGTACATTGATTTACTTCGGCAGGCCCATAAACATTCGAAAGCTTAGCC
>CAZLUY010000582.1:0-4319 GCA_964562785.1 uncultured Limnohabitans sp.
TAGAGAATCATCATCAGGATTGTAGAGACAAATATCGAAGTCGGGAAGATCCTTGGACTCGGTAGTATTCCATTTTTCGAGAATGAATCCTTCTTCCATTACTCGTACTTTCTTACCAAACACATGATCAGTAAGTACGGATGGCACTCCATCCTTCCTTCTCAATTTAAAACCAGAAGGGCCAAACATAATCTGCTTTTCCAGCTTGGCTTCAAGCAATTCATTTGAATGAGGAAGGGCTTCCCAATCGGTTTCTTTTAAAACCACACGCTTACCTTCAGGCTTGATTCGAGTAAGCACCCTTGAAAGCAGGGAAAACAGGTACGTAATCCCTACGAATATCAATCCAAATGTTGCCAAAATTGGATAGCAAACGATGAATATCAGATTCCAGATGAATCTGAATACGTGGTGAAAAAACAGTTGGATCTTATTCATAACTCTTTCAGAGATGCAAAAGTACAGTGCATCTGGGCATTATCAAAAGAATAGAACATGAGCTTTGTTAGTCTCTTGATCCTTTATGTGATTAATACATCACTTCCACAGGGAATCTGGCATTAACTGCTTTCAATTGATCAAATGCTGCTTGAGAAAGCTTGATCACTAATTTATCGTTATCGCCTGTTTCTGGAAGAGCCCCTACAACTCGGGCAAAAATGGTCACATCATTTTCTTCATTTTTAACACGCATGATGGTGCCAATTGGAGCAGTTCGGTGTAGAACCAGGTATTTCTTATGAGATCCTGTACCTTCAATAAGTTCCGCCTGTCCAGTCTCTTTAATATTCTTAAATCCACCTGAACTCGCTGTTGTGGCGGAAACATTCATGGCTTCATCAGTGGAAGAAACCACACGAGCGCTGCCCCCATAAACAGGAACTTTTGATTCTTCCAAAGGACCTCTGCCTACTCGAATCACTTGCCCTTCCGATAGATTATTAGAACTCAAAGCATTCCAAGTGATCAAATCTTCAACTCTTGCATCATATAGACTTGCAATGGAAAAAAGCGTCTCATCAGATTCAACCGTATGAACTGTCCAATCTCCCTGAACCATTGGATTTTTAACAACTACCGGCTCTGCAGCCTCTTCCATTTTTGCGATTGTCTTTTCTACTTTCTCTTTCTTCTCCATTTCCTCATCAGTGCTGCTCTGCATTTCGATTTCTGTTCCTGATGGCTTTTCATCGACTGCTTTGGCTTGAGGTTCAGCGACAGCTGCTGAAGTTACCGTCGCAGTTGCGGTCGCTTCCACTATAGGCTCTGGTTCAGGCGCAGCTTCAGCTACTGCCTGACTTTCCTTAATCAATAAACCCTGACCTATGCTCAGATCATTACCAAGAAGATTATTCCAATCCTTGATTTCCTCAACAGTCACCTCATATTTCTTTGAAATAGAGAACAAGGTTTCCCCTGCAGTAACTTTATGAAGCTTTGAACCAGCTGGAATTGCTTCAGCAGGAATAAATGGGACTCTTATGGTTTGACCAATTTTCAATCCTCCTTTTAAAGATTCATTTGCATTGATTATATCTCCCACAACAGCCTGATATTTTCTACCTATTCCGAAAAGTGTCTCCTTTGGCTCTACTTCGTGAAGAATAAAAGATTGATCCCCTACTCTTTCTACCCCGACCGAGTCCATCTTGGACAAACTTTCAGCAGAAGCTGGTAAAACAATAAATAAACAGAATAAGCTGAGGGTGATTTGAGAAATGCTGCGGAAGGACATAGAGATAAAATGGGTAAACTTTTGCACGGAATTCAAACTGAATAAATTCAATCGTTACTATGAACAAGAACTATGCTAAAAGCCCTTTCTATGTCAACTGAAGCTATAAAAAAAGCTAACTCCTGATTTCACCTTCCCGGCGTAAAATTCACAGCTTTTCGTATCTTTTCCTTGATATAGATTTAATAACATATGAATATCAGACTCTTCCTTATTTCATTTTTCATTCTAATTGTTTCAGGATCTCTTTTGGCCCAGAATACACCTGTTACCCAAAAGAAAATCTTGAAGTTCAATATTGATGAGGATATAGATCCTGGAATGAGTCGAAGAGTGAAGCTAGCCCTTGAAGAAGCTGAGAATATTGAGGCAGATTTGATCATCATCGAAATGGACACCTACGGCGGTGTAGTCACTGATGCAGATGATATCCGGACCATGATTCTTGAGTCTGAAATCCCAGTTTACGTCTTTATTAATAAGGATGCTGCATCTGCAGGAGCCTTAATCTCCATTGCTACGGACAGCATTTACATGGCTCCCGGAGCAAGTATTGGGGCAGCAACAGTAGTTAACGGAACGGATGGTGCGGCTGCACCGGATAAATATCAGTCCTATATGAGATCTATGATGCGTTCAACCGCTGAAGCAAAAGGCCGAGACCCCCAAATTGCTGAGGCCATGGTGGACGAAAAAATAGAAATTGATGGAATTACTAAAGAAGGTTCAGTAATAACCTTTTCAGTTTCTGAGGCGATTGAAAATGGGTTTTGTGATGGGGAATATGAAAGTATTGATGCTATTCTAGCCAGTCAAAACCTGCTTGCTGATGATCTGGTGGAATATGAACCTAGTCAAACGGAGGCCATTATTAGCTTCTTCCTCAATCCTGCAATCAGTGGTTTTCTCATCCTAATAATCATCGGCGGAATTTATTTCGAATTGCAAACTCCAGGGGTAGGATTCCCACTGGCTGCATCAATCACGGCAGTCATTTTATACTTTATCCCCTACTATCTTAATGGCCTTGCCGAGAACTGGGAAATTGTGCTCTTCATAGTAGGAGTCATACTGTTAGCGGTGGAGCTTTTTGTCATACCCGGTTTTGGAATCTTCGGTATCCTTGGGATCGTCGCGATTCTGGCAAGTCTGGTTTTGGGAATGCTACCGAATCAAAATTTTGATTTCCAATACGTTCCTTCAGGAGACCTCTTTGCGGCTTTACTCACAGTCATATTGGCGGCTATTGCAGCCGTCGGTATTATTTTTTGGATTACCCCAAAAGTAAATCAATGGGGTGCATTTAGTGCTATTGCCTTGACAGATACCCAGGATCGATCTGAGGGCTTTACCTCCACTATTTACAACGACAACCTCCTTGGAAGAACCGGAGTGGTGCATTCCAGGCTTAGGCCCAGTGGAAAGGTTGAAATTGATGGGGAGCTTTATGATGCCTATTCCAGAGGCGAGTTTTTAGAAAAGGGCGAATCCATTGAAGTGATTTCTACCGAAGGTACTTCCATCAAAGTAAAAAAGGCCTGATCTAATTTCGATTTCTCTTTTATTTACAGCATGAATCCTTTTCAGACGATTTATGATCAGGTCGGGCAAAAAACCTTGAAAGAAATGGTGCACTTTTTCTATCTCCAGGTAGAAAAAAATGAAGCCCTAAGGAGACTATATCCTGATGATCTTGCGCCTGCTGAAGAGCGACTATTTCTTTTTCTTTCTCAAGTATTCGGCGGACCTCAAACTTATTCAGAGCAGAGAGGTCACCCGAGATTACGCATGCGACACTTCCAGTGGCAGATTGATGGGAAAATGAGAAATCATTGGCTTAACGCCATGTTTGCTGCGATGGACCAAGTAGACATACCCCAGGAAACTCGTGAGCAAATGATGAATTATTTTGTGAAAGTAGCTAACCACATGATCAATCATGAATAAGATCTTTGCGAGGATTTATTCTATATATGCGGGAATTATTTTTATTCTAAGTTTCCTGATCATCTACCCTTTTTTCCTTCTATGTATTTGGGTACCTGGTTGGCAAAGAGCTGGAAGAAAAATAACTCAATACTGGGCTAGAATGTATTTCACCCTGATTTTACTTCCTGTAGAGAAGGAAGTTCATACTAACATTGAAAAGGGTAAATCCTATCTATTTCTTCCCAACCATTTTAGCTATCTGGATATCCCCTTAATGGCCTACACTCCTACCGAAATCATGTTTGTTGGTAAGGCATCGATCAGAAAGGTCCCTTTATTCGGTTACTACTTTAAAGGCCTTCATATTGCCGTAGAACGAACAAAGGTTAAAAGCCGGGCAGAAACAATGAGAAGAGCCGGCATCGGATTAGAGAATCAAACGAGCGTGGTACTCTTTCCGGAAGGTGGAATCTACACCACGAACCCACCTGAAATGGTCCCTTTTAAAAATGGTGCTTTTCGACTTTCTATAGAAAAACAAATTCCCATTATCCCAGTCACCATTTCATTTAATCATCTAATTTTGCCAGAGGACCCAAGCATGCTTCTATACTGGCGAAAGGCAAAGATCGTTTATCATAAAGAGATTGTACCA
>CAZLUY010000583.1:0-2546 GCA_964562785.1 uncultured Limnohabitans sp.
GTAATTGAATAATCATAATTAGTTTATCACGGACTGTAGATAGTCTACGATGTCCTTTTTAAGGTTATTTGCAGATTTAAGAGTTTTGATAAATGCAGAGCCAATTATGGCACCATTGCTATAATTGGAAGCAGTGCTGAAGGTCTCCGAATTAGATATTCCAAAACCTATAAGCCGCGGGTTATCCAAATTCATCTTTTCGATTCGCTCAAAATAACTGATTTGTTCAGGTGAAATTCCTGACTTAGCTCCAGTGATACTATGGGACGAAACCACATAAATAAAGCCCTCAGAGTGCTCGTCAATTTCTCTTATCCTTGATTCTGAAGTTTGAGGGGAAATCAGAAATGTGTTCACTAGCCCATACCTTTCAAACACCTCCTTGTATTCCTCCAAATATTGAGACATGGGTAAGTCCGGTAGAATCAAACCATCCACACCAACGTTCTGGCATTGCTTACAAAACTCCTCAACACCGTACTGAATAATTGGATTAAGGTAGCCCATCATCACCACGGGTATATCCACCTTATCGCGGAAACCTTCCAACTGGTCAAAGATCTTTTGCAGGCTAATTCCGTTCTCCAAAGCGACCAAATTACTCTCCTGTATGGTAGGGCCATCGGCAATAGGGTCGGAATAAGGAACTCCTATCTCAATAATATCAGCTCCACCTTCCTGTATGGCTTCCATAACAAGAATCGTATCCTCCAATTTCGGAAAGCCTGCAGTGAAATATATTGAGAGAACCCTGTCTTTCTTTCTCTCAAATAATTGATGAATTCTATTCATGCGATCAGTAATTTCCCCACTTGATGTAGGTGTCTAAATCCTTATCTCCTCTTCCGGATAAATTGATTACCAGAATATCACCTTCATTGTATTCGATTTGATTAAGAGCATAGAGGGCATGAGAAGTTTCAATTGCAGGAATGATTCCTTCCAACCTGCTCAATTCTATCCCTGCCTTCATGGCATTTTCATCCTCCACAGCTACGAACTCTCCACGACCTACATCAAATAAATGCGCATGTACAGGACCAATACCCGGGTAATCCAGTCCAGCTGAGATTGAGTGCGGCTCAATGACCTGACCGTCTTTGGTCTGCATCAAAAGAGTCTTTGACCCATGTAAAATTCCCGGGGTTCCCAGAGCCGTCGTCGCAGCAGACTTGCCCGAACTAATTCCAAGGCCGGCTGCTTCGGCAGCAATCAAGCGTACTTCGGGGATATTGTAGTAGTGATAAAAAGCACCAGCAGCATTTGATCCTCCTCCAACGCAGGCTATAACAGCATCTGGATTTTCCCTTCCTTCTTTTTCAAGAAGCTGAGATTTGATTTCTTCAGAAATCACAGATTGAAACCTAGCCACCATTTCAGGATATGGATGTGGGCCAACCACTGACCCAATGATATAATGAGTGTCGACAGGATTATTTATCCATTGACGCATAGCCTCATTTGTGGCATCTTTTAGTGTTTGAGAACCTGAGGTAGCTGGGACCACTTCCGCACCGAGGATTTTCATTCTTTCCACATTGGGTTTTTGCCTCTGGATATCCAAAGCTCCCATGTAAACGGTACACTCCATTCCCATTAAGGCGCAAACAGTTGCAGTAGCAACACCATGTTGTCCTGCTCCGGTCTCAGCTATGATTCTTTTTTTACCAAGCTTCTTAGCAAGGATAATCTGACCGATTGTATTATTTACTTTATGAGCGCCGGTATGGCATAAATCCTCTCTTTTCAAGTAGATTTTCGCACCAAATTTTTCTGAAAGTCGCTCTGCTAAATACAAAGGAGTAGGTCTTCCTACATAATCCTTAAGCAAGCTCTGAAACTCCTTTTGAAACTCTTCGGACTCTGTTATCGCCTCGTAGTTTTCTTTAAGCTCCTCTATGTTAGGATGTAGCATTTCGGGGATATATGCTCCTCCGAATTTGCCATAAAACCCTTTTTCATCAACTCTTATCATCGCTTCTATTTTATGGACAATTGCCCGTTCAATTCTTGTTTAAATCGTACTAACAACTCAATGTTCTTCAACCCTGGGCTGGTTTCAAATCTTGAATTCAAATCAACCCCGATAAGGTATGGGACTGCTTGACTCAATTCTTTTATTTCTTTTACACTTTTTGCATCCAGTCCTCCACTTAAGAAGAATGGAGTATTTAATGGATAGTTACGGATCAATTCCCAATTAAATTTCTCTCCTGTGCCACCATGATTCTTTCCGCTTGTGTCAAAAAGAAATTTGTCAACTTTTCCTTCAAAGCTTTTAATCTGGTTCCAGTCAATATCTTCAGCAACAGAAACCACTTTCCAAATTTCCTTAGAAGTCCTTTCCCTAAGCTCCGAGACGTAATCCAGACTTTCTCCACCATGAAGTTGGATGGCTGACAAGTCGAATCTATCAATCAGCTCCAATACTTTTTCTACGCTTTCCTTCACAAAAACTCCAACCTTCCTTGCATGGATTTGCTTCAAACCTTCAGCCTCAGACATTGAGACAAACCTCGGAGATTTGGGATAGAATATTAGTCCAA
>CAZLUY010000584.1:0-6473 GCA_964562785.1 uncultured Limnohabitans sp.
GATCTCATTGAGTTTGATCTCTCCACTTTGAGCCCTTCTTGGATATACAATTTCGATTGGCAATGCTCCTTCAAAAGGATTTCCAGAGCAATCAAATAAAGCCAGAGAGTTAATCGAAAACCTGGCATCTTCCTCCAAGGATTGGGCTAAGAAATATTCAACCCTATTTCCTTTAACGAAAATGCTGTCGGACCTAATTCCTCCCTCAATGCTAAGCCCATCCCAAGGACTTTGGCTAGAAATGGGTTCATCAAATAAAAGGCTTATTTGATATTCAGCTATGATTGAAGCCTGAATTAATCTTGGTCCTTTTTCATCAGGAGTCAGATCTAACACTGAGTTGATTTGACCTGGAGAGCCACGTTTAGGATCATCTGAAGGCCGGAGAAATAATGATTGATCACATGTCAAATACGGATTCACCACCTCAAGGCTAAAACCACTGTCCGCTAGTTCGCTATCACCCCAGGAAGTCCGATCATAGGATATTTGATCAATAATCCCTTCAAGATTGAATACTTCAATTGTTCCTCCGGAATTTAGCAAGGTGGGCCAGTTCGGTGCACCAATAACTCTCCCATAAGGAACCATCTCCTCCAGCTTATTTCCAGGAACCAGCAAAACCAACTCATCCGGTTCTATCCAGAACTCTGGGATCAAGACTTGTTTGTCATTAACCACTAAGAAAAAGCTATCCAATCGATAGTCCTTATCACCTATATGGAAAAGCTCGATGTATTCTACATTCGGGAGATCAAGATCAGATTTTGGAGCAGGCATAAGCTCGTTTATTACCAAGCCTTTCCTGGGAATATCTGTTGGATCGAAAAAGGTGAATCCTTGGCTTGCGTCTACCAGGGTGTTCCCAGACAAATCAAAAATAGACTGAACGTTCAATTCATAATTCTGTCCTTCTTGCAATCCATTTTCAAAGGAAAGATAGACAAGTGAATCCGTTCTTAATTCTGCCATAACAGGCTCCAACCCTTCAACTTGATAGTTGATCGGTAGTACTGCAAAAACAGGGTCTATTGGCTCTGAAAATCTTAGCTCTATTTGGTTCTCGTCATAACCCCTAACCTGAATCAGTTCAGGTGGAATTGTGTCTCGAGGAAAGAACCCATATTCAAAATCATCCATGATCCACCGAGCAGCAGAGCCACTTCCCTCTCCATAAATAATTTCAATCTTAAGAATTGCTATCTCTCCAAGAAAACCTTCCGGTATCGCCAATTCATATTGGGTAAAACCAGTGTCCTCATTACCGAATTCATTTTCATCCCCAAGCCTTTGGCTTTGACCAAAATCATTCCCTATTCCCCAAGAATAAAAGACATCCACTCCTCTTGTACCACTGCCATTTCGTAGCGTTTTCGACTGAAAACGTACCACTCCTTCGGATAAATCCTCAAGGTCAAGGCTAATTCTGATCTCTCCATCAAAGCTGCCGATTGTTTGAACGGCCAAAGCCTGAGATTTATTAACACCTTCTCCCGTTATCTGAAAGATTCTGGAAGAACCTGATCTGACTTCATTTCCAGTCCAGCCAGGAAGGAATTCTTCAGGATGAGAAACTATCTCAAAGGCTGATTCAAAGTCCTGAAAAGCTTCACATTGTTGTTTCGCGGATACAACAAGACAGGGACAAAGCGTCAAAAAAATGTAAAATCGAAAAATGATAAACACAGCAAAAAGTGAAAAGCTGACTTTAAATAATCTACAAAATTTTTAGTTAAAAGATCAGATAGAATCACAAAAAACCTCAACATGCTTTTTAAATGGGATTTAGGGTTTAATTTTATGGGCTGAAAACTGAACCTATTCAAACCATGAGACTAGCAATCGTAGGGGCCACCGGACTCGTCGGCTCCGAAATACTTGAAGTGCTCGCAGAGCATGAGTTTCCTTTTGAAGAATTATTCCTAGTGGCAAGCCCGCGCTCGGTTGGAAAAACCATTAGCTATAAGGGTAAGGATTACACTGTCATCGGATTGGAAGAGGCGGTTGAGCTTGCACCTGACATCGCTATTTTCTCAGCTGGAGGGTCCACTTCGATTGAGTGGGCACCAAAATTTGCGGAAGTAGGTACAGTGGTAATTGATAACTCCTCAGCCTGGAGAATGGACCCAAACAAAAAACTTGTGGTTCCTGAAATCAACGCCAAGGAAATTCAGCCGGAAGATAAGATCATTGCAAATCCTAATTGCTCAACCATACAAATGGTATTGGCACTTGAGCCTTTACGTCAGAGATATGGAATCAAGAGAATTGTAGTCTCTACCTACCAATCCGTGACCGGAACGGGGAAAGCTGCGGTAGATCAGATGATGTCTGAACGTGCAGGAAAAGATGGTGAGAAGGTTTACCCATATAAGATTGATATGAATGTGCTTCCCCATATTGATGTTTTCCAGGAAAATGGATACACCAAGGAGGAAATGAAAATGATCAATGAGACCAAGAAAATCTTTGGAGATAAAAGCATTCAGGTTACGGCGACTACAGTAAGAATACCAACCGTTGGAGGGCATTCTGAGTCAGTCAATGTAGAATTCAATGAAGAATTCGATCTTGATGAAGTTAAAGAACTATTGAGTTCGGCACCTGGAGTGGAAGTACAGGATGATCCTGAGAACTTGATCTACCCGATGCCAATTACTGCCCATAAAAAGGATGAAGTATTTGTAGGAAGATTGAGAAGAGACCATACTCAGGCCAAAACTTTAAATATGTGGGTGGTGGCAGACAACCTTAGAAAAGGTGCCGCAACCAATGCGGTTCAAATAGCAGAGTACTTTCTTGAGCATCAGCTAGTGGAGTGAACATAGAAGAATTCCATAGCGAAGCTTTTCAAAATTTTGTGCTGGGTCATCTCCAAGAAGATCCGGCACTTTTGCTTTTAAAGTATAATGGCAAAGTTGATTTCGACCTAAAAGCTGCTGTTCAACAGATCTCTGCTCGCCAAAAAGCAAAGAAGAAACTGCCTGAGTGGACCAATAACAAGAACCTGATTTTCCCAGTCAGTCTTTCCTTGCAACAAAGCTCCTCTGAGCAAACTGCAAAATTCAAGTCGAGGGAAATATCAGGAGATAGATTCATCGACCTGACTGGTGGGTTCGGTGTGGACTGCTTTTATCTTAGCCAAAATTTCGAGTCCGGTATTTACTGTGAGCGAAATTCAGAATTGGCCTCCATTGCGAAGCACAATCTTAGTCTACTCTCAAAGGATGGTATCAAAGTTATCCATGGAGATGGTCTAGAAATTCTGAACAAGGCCTCAGACGCTTTCGATCTGGTCTTTATAGACCCTGCAAGAAGAGGGGATTCAAATCAGAAATTATACAAGCTGGCTGACTGCGAACCTGATGTCGTAAATAATTGGAAGTTGATCAAAGGCAAGGCGAAATGCATCCTCATTAAGGCTTCCCCTATGCTAGACATTTCCCAGGCCTTGAATGAAGTCTCGGATATCCAGAAAATCACAATTTTATCGGTGAAAAATGAGGTGAAAGAAGTGCTCTTGCAAAGGGATTCAAGTAATGATTCCAAGGAAGTATTAATTGAAGCCATAGATCTGGGCTCAGAAGAAAAGTCTTTCTCATTCACATTCTCAGAAGAACGCCAAGCTCAATCCATTTTTTCAGAATCCAAAGATTTCCTGATCGAACCACTTTCTTCCATCCTCAAGGCAGGAGCCTTAAAAACCTTTGGGCAAAAATTTGACCTGTACAAATTGGGGCCCAACAGCCATCTTTTCACTTCTGATCAGGTTGATCAAGAAATACCAGGCAGAATCTTTCAGATCCTCAAAGAGGTGAAACCATCAAAGTCGGAGCTTAAAAAGCTTATCCCATCTGGAAAGGTCAATGTGATAACAAGGAATTATTCGATGTCAGCCAATCTCTTGAAGAAGAAATTTAGGCTCAATGATGGTGGTGAAGATTATCTAATTGGGACAAAGACGCCGAGTGGCTTTAAGCTTTTTTTCTGCAAAAGGGTAAGGGCATAAAAAAAGTGGAAGATTACTCCTCCACTTCTTCATAGTCTACATATTCACCACCCTTGATATCCCGTTTCCTTTTCTTTTGATGTTGTTGTGGGATATGATCCACATTGATGCTTCCATCTGCAGATCGGTTTTGAGCTTGTTGCTGCTCACGAGCAGCTTCATTTACCTGTCGGGCAAAACGCATAAGTTTTGTCCGAAGGAAAAATCGAATCAATTGACCCAGAAGCCAACCAATTCCTAATATGATGATGATATATTTCAATTCTTATCTACTTAAATAAAGGTTTCTTTCAGAGTAAATCTTCAGGAAGAAATCGTCCATCAAATCATCAATGAAATAGATGGCTTCTCCTGTAGATTTCATTTCCGGGCCAAGCTCCTTGTTTACGTTCGGGAATTTATGGAAAGAGAAAACAGGCTCCTTGATGGCATATCCCTTCTTGGTAGGCTTGAAGTCAAAGTCAGTGACTTTGTTTTCACCCAGCATCACCTTAACGGCGTAATTCACATAAGGTTCCTGATAGGCTTTACAGATGAAAGGTACTGTCCTTGAAGCCCTTGGATTAGCCTCAATGATGTACACCTTATCATCTTTCACAGCAAACTGAATATTGATCAATCCAACTGTTTTCAAGGCTAGAGCAATCTTTTCTGTATAGGTTTCAATCTGGCGCATAACCAAATCACCAAGGTTGTATGGAGGTAGAACAGCGTAGGAATCTCCAGAGTGAATACCTGCTGGTTCAATATGCTGCATGATACCTATGATGTATACATTTTCTCCATCACAAATAGCATCCGCCTCAGCTTCAATAGCCCCTTCTAGAAAGTGATCAAGCAGGATTTCATTATTCGGGATGTCTCTAAGGACATTCACAACATGCTGCTCAAGCTCAGTCTCGTTAATTACGATTTTCATCCCCTGTCCACCCAGAACATAAGATGGTCTTACCAAAAGCGGGAACCCAATGGTCTTGCAAAGCTCAAGAGCTTCATCTGTAGAATGAACAGTTCCAAACTCAGGATAAGGAACATTGTTCTCCTTCAACAGGGTTGAGAATCTTCCTCTATCCTCTGCAAGATCAAGAGCCTCAAAACTTGTACCCATGATCTTGATACCATACTTCTCCATCTTCTCCGCAAGCTTCAAGGCTGTCTGACCTCCTAGCTGAACAATCACACCCTCTGGTTGCTCATGAAGAATGATTTCATAAATATGCTCCCAGAATACTGGCTCGAAATATAGTTTATCAGAGATGTCAAAATCCGTAGAAACCGTTTCTGGATTACAATTGATCATGATGGTTTCATAACCACATTCTTTGGCTGCCAAAACGCCATGCACACAGCTGTAATCAAATTCGATTCCCTGTCCTACACGGTTCGGACCTGAACCTAAAACCACGATCTTTTTCTTATCCGATTTAATAGACTCATTCTCTTCGCCGAATGAAGAATAGTAGTATGGTGTCTGAGCTTCGAATTCAGCCGCACAGGTATCTACAAGCTTGTACACTCGCTTAATTCCAAACTCCTTGTATCGCTTATTGAAAACTTCACTTTCAAGACAATCCAGAAGGTGAGCAATCTGACGGTCAGCATAGCCCTTCTTCTTGGCCTCATCCATCACCTCATGAGGAATGTTATCAATCTTGTATTTCCCAATCTCCTGCTCAAGTTGAATAAGCTCTTCAATCTGCTTGAGGAACCACTTGTCTATTTTGGTTAGATCCTGAATAGTTCTGAAGGAGATACCAAGCTTGAAGGCATCATACACATGGAAGAGTCTATTCCAACTTGGGTTCGCAAGCGAATAAAGAATCTCTTCCTGGTTCTGAAGCTCTTTCCCATCAGCTCCGAGTCCATTTCTTTTGATCTCAAGGGACTGACAAGCTTTTTGTAGGGCCTCCTGGAAATTTCTACCAATTCCCATTACCTCACCCACAGCCTTCATGGAAAGACCAAGTCGACGATCAGATCCTTTGAACTTATCAAAATTCCATCGAGGGATTTTTACAATTACATAATCGATGGTAGGCTCAAAATAAGCTGAGGTGAATCCAGTAATGGAGTTCTTCAACTCATCCAAATTATATCCAATGGCAAGCTTTGCTGCTACCTTGGCAATTGGGTAACCAGTTGCTTTTGAAGCCAAAGCTGAGGATCTGGAAACACGAGGGTTAATCTCGATTCCGATGATTTCTTTATTGTCAGGGCTGACGGCAAACTGTACGTTACATCCACCTGCAAAATTCCCGATACTATTCATCATGGTGATGGCATAGTTTCGGAGTTTTTGATACACAGTATCCGGTAGAGTCATGGCAGGAGCAACCGTGATAGAGTCCCCTGTATGCACACCCATTGGGTCAAAGTTTTCAATGGAACAGATGACAATCATGTTCCCGATATTATCTCGCATTACCTCGAGCTCATATTCCTTCCATCCAAGGATACTTTGCTC
>CAZLUY010000585.1:0-3530 GCA_964562785.1 uncultured Limnohabitans sp.
ACATAAATGGTCGAATCAACCTCTTCATACATGTCCTTATGAATCAGGCCAGCATGAAAATGTCCCGGAGCCAAACTCATGATTCGAATAGAACTTTCATTCCCTGACATTTCCGATTTCTCCATTTGACTAGAACAAGCAACTAAAAAAATGACAGCTAAAACTGACCAAAATGTATTTCGCTTCATTATCAACCTTTCACATAATCAGTACCGAAAGGAGCCCGCTGTGGTCGTCTTAGCATAGCATTCGCCACCTTGTCATTGACAAACTTCTCGGTCTTTGGGTCCCACTGGAGTTTTCTTCCAAGTTTCATTGCAATGTGGCTGATCAAGCATACAGAACAAGCTCTATGTCCAATCTCAACTGGTGAAAGCAATTCGTTTTCTCCTTGAATTGCTCCCAACCAATTCCCATGGTGCTCGGTACTCACCTGAAGATTGATCTCTTCAGGACCGATTACAGAATTTAAAATCGCTGGATCCGAAGCATCCAATGCCTTTGTATTATTTTCTTGTGACACAGGGTCAGATGAAGAGGCGACATAATTTCCTCTTGAAACCCAAATCCATCCATCCTCACCTTCGTATCGAATTCCATTTGGATAGCCTCCACTGGTAAACATCTGCAATCCATCTTCATACTCCGCTTTAACCATGAAGTCTCCATGTACATTCCAAAGACCTGATCTAGGAAAATCAGCCACGGCCTCCACGTATTTCGGTCCTGTCAATTCTGTATTCATGCCCCAGGCTGCAGAGTCAAAATGATGCTGTCCCCAACCTGTGATCATTCCAGCTCCATAGTTTTCTAAGCGTAACCAGCCCGGTCTGCTATAATCATGCTGCGGATGCACACCGATTTCTGTATAGGGTACTTCAGGAGTAGAACCTAGCCACATATCAAAATTGAGGTTTTCAGGAATAGGCATTTCAGGAGCGTCCGGACCGGAAGGGTCTCCAGGAAGCCCAATTCTCACCGTATGAAGTTTCCCTATTCTACCATTTCGAACCAGCTCAGCTGCTTTTCTGAATTGCTCACTTGAGCGTTGTTGGGTTCCCAACTGCAGTTTAACGCCTGATTTAACCACAGCGTCAGCCAGCTGTCTACCCTCAATTACCGTGAGTGAGGTTGGCTTTTGTAAATACACGTGCTTTCCAGCAATAGCTGCTTCCATAGCCGGTTGTGAGTGCCAATGGTCTGGAGTACTGATGACAACAGCATCGATATCCGGGTTTGACAGCATATCATGATAGTCTTGATAGGTCTTCACATCCAAATAGTCTGTGCCCATTTTCTTTGTGTAGTACTCTTCTACCCACATTTTGCCATCTGCCATCCGCTTAGTATCGACATCAGAGACTGCTACAATTCTCGCAACATCGTGCTGTGCTACTCCAGGCATATCGTGATCTCGTGCTATCCTGCCACACCCAATTTGTCCTACATTGATCTTATTGCTTGGTGCATTTTTGCCAAAGACTGAGGAAGGAACAATGGTTGGAAAACCAATAATGCTTGTTGCCAAAGCACTCTTCTTTATAAAATTTCTTCTTTTCATATGGCTGTTTTTTTCTTCTTATTTCACAAAGTCAACCCAGTATTTATTGGCTTCTTTTTCTGAAAGCTCCCCATCGAAGACAATCATTCGATACTTAAGCGTATATCTTTTTCCTGGTAAAATCTCCCATGATTCATGTCTTATTGGACAGAACTCTATAAACACGTTGGCTTTCCCGTCATAGGAATCTACTGGCCAAACACGCATAGGTTCTGGGTGAGATTTATTGGTATTATGGCTCAGGAAAAGTACTCCACTTTGCCCTGAATCATAATCAGTCTCACCTGTTACCATCACCCAACGTGCATTTTTTCCATCTGCCGTGGTTCTATCATCTCCTGCGGAGATCAATATTTCGCTATTATCTGTATCCCAGATTTCTGTTCCACGAAAACCAATCCCACCTCCATAGCGATAATCATCCAGCAGGATTCCTTCTTCTAAATCGGTGAATATAGTAGTGGTATATTCTACCATATAACGATCTGATGAAATCGGTTTGACTTTGATGCGGAGGTCTTCTTTTATTGCCAATTGATTAGATGGCTTGGCCTTCAAATCGAGGTGATTTTGTCTGACATTGAGCTCTGCCACTCCTCCAGCTTCTTTTTTACTGAGAACATGTGAAAAATCAACTCTACCTTTTTTATCCCCAAGGTTCCAAAAGTCTACTTCCCTACCATCGATACTCGCTCTGGTATATGGGCCCCAGATTCCATAATGATGGTAATGATCTTCAGGCTGAATTCTAGTTAGAACCTGCCCAGAGAGTGATTTCATTGGGTGTATAAATCCAGATTTACCGAAAACTTCATCCACTCCAGCCGGAGCCTCCTCCACGGCAGTCTGGTAAGTCAAAACTATCTGGTCGCCAATCACAAAATTGAAACCATTTTCGCTCTCCTCGAGACTAACTTTCTGACCAAAACAGGCAAAACAAACAGAAAGCTGAATAAGGATAAGTCCAAATATTTTTCGGTTCAACATAGGCAGGTTTAAGATTTCCAATTGGAATTTTAAATCTTTAAAAAATTAAAGTCATATTCAAACCACTTATCCAATTGATATGACAAAGCACCTAAGCCTATTCTTTTTTAGCATAATACTTTTCCATACAGCAGCTTCACAGTCTTTAGACCCTGAAGAGTTCAACAATAAGTGGAGAGGTAAAATTGAGTTCCTTGCTCCTGAAGAAACGTCATTCGCATTTGACCAAAAGAAGAAAGTATTGGTCTTCTCCCTACATACAGGTTTTGAACATTGGGTTATTCCACATACCGAAGAAATGATCAAGATCTTAGGAGAAAAATCCGAAGCTTTTGAGGTACAAGGAAGCAAGGATATTGGTTGGTTTGATGGGAATAACCTTTCCGAATTCGATTTGGTGGTATTGAATAACACTTGCTCTGAGCGTGACCATAGAAATCTTTTTTGGGATCAACTCAAAAGACTGGTTAATGCTGATTCAGCTGCTTTAATGTCAAAAGCACTAGAAATGGAAGAAACCTTAATTAACTATGTGAATTCAGGTGGAGGTCTACTCGTTCTTCATGGTGCCGTAACCACTTTAAATCAATCGGAAAAGTTTAGTGCTTTGGTAGGTGGAAGCTTTGATTATCATCCTCCACAGCAAGAGATTAAAATCGGACTAGAAGATCCTAATCATCCACTTGTACAGGCATTTCCATCCGAAGGATTTTCTCATGTAGACGAACCATACTTCTACAATGGAGCCTATGAAGAGCAGGATTTTACCCCACTTCTATATTTCGAGAATTCAGAAATAAAAAATCAACGTCAAGGTAGCGAAAAGACTTCCGGAAAGACTTATGTGGCTTGGATAAGAGAACAAGGTCAGGGAAAAGTCATGTATTGTGCACCATCACACAACTCTCAAAGTTTTGATAACCCAGATCTTTTGCGCTTCTACTTAGACGCAATGCAATGGCTAGTTGGGGATGTTGAAATT
>CAZLUY010000586.1:0-8233 GCA_964562785.1 uncultured Limnohabitans sp.
TGAAAAATTGGAAATATGATCTCCTACATGCCTTGTCCCATCAGCACCACTTATAAATACAAGTTCATACTCCGGATGAGAGTGCCAAAAGAATAAATCACTTAGCCTTGGGTTGAACATGAGGCTGAAGGATCTATTGATTTTACTGGTGACAGTCTCGAGTTGTACCTTCATTTAATACAAAATTGAATAATAAGCTCAATTAAAATTACTCAAATATCAATATTGTACAAATCATTGCTAATTATGATAAAATGACTTTGGGCTACAGCCTTGATCTTTGTTTCATAGAGTTTTTTCAGGAAATTATAAATCGTACAAATCATGGTAGAGACAATGATCCCAGATAATCAGCACACGGATATCCCAGGAAATCCTTCCACAGCAAAAAGTAGTGAAGTTCAACTCAGAAAAGATGCAACAGCTGAAACGCTTAGGGTACTAAGTATGGAAGACTGGAAGTTTTGGAAGCATAATGGCTATGTGGTCATAAAGCAGGCTGTGCCAAGAGAGCAGGCATTGAAGACTGCAGATTTCCTATGGGAGTTTGACGAAAAGGACCCGAATAATCCAGAGACCTGGTATGCGGCTGCGAGAGCTGATATTCAGATGAAGGAGCTTGCCGGAACAGGAATGGTGGAGGTTTATAACAACCAGCATCTTTGGAATAACCGACAGACACAAAGAGTATATGATGCCTTTGTAGACATCTGGGGTACTGGGAAGCTTTGGACAACTATCGATCGGGCAAATTTGAATTTCCCAATCAGACCTGGACATGAGTATAAAGGTTTTATCCATTGGGATTATGATCCAGAGACCAAACCACAGAACGTTCAGGGTGTACTTGCCCTAGCGGATCAAACGGATGAAAATATGGGTGGATTCCAGTGTATTCCATGGCTTTTTAGGAACTATGATACCTGGAAATTGACGCAGCCGGAAGACAGAAATCATTTCCAGCCAGACATCACAGGTCTTGAAGACGAATTGGTGAAAGTACCTTTGGAGGCAGGTGATTTATTGATCTTCAATAGCTCTGAGCCACATGGAATCAGACCCAATAATTCAGGAGACAAGGTTAGAATTGCTCAATACATCTCAATGATGCCAGCACAGGAAGATGACGAAGCGCTGAAAGAGTGGAGAGTGAATTCCTGGAAGGATAGAATTGCTCCAGAGGGCTATGCTTTTCCAGGTGATCCAAGAAATTGGGAGCAGACAAAGTATGAGAGAGCTGAATTATCAGATCTTGGAAAGAAGCTTCTAGGATTGGAAAAGTGGTAAGATGGATTTAAGACTAGAAGGAAAAAAAGTTTTCATAAGCGGTTCGACCGCAGGGATTGGGTTTAAAACGGCCCAATCTTTTTTGCGTGAAGGGGCAGAAGTAATCATCAATGGAAGGTCAGAGGCTTCAGTAGTGAAGGCCTTGGAAAAGTTGAAAAGCGAATTCCCAGAAAGCCAGGTTCAAGGCTATTCTGCGGATTTTGCAGATCAAGCTTCGGTTAAGAATATGATGGCCCAATTACCTGCCATTGATATCCTGATAAATAATGTAGGGATCTACTCCTCTCAATCATTTTTTGACACAAGCGACGAGGAGTGGATGAAGCAGTATGAGGTGAATGTCATGAGTGGAGTTCGATTAAGCCGTCATTTCATGCCTGGCATGATGGAAAGAAATTGGGGTAGAATTCTTTTTGTTTCCAGCGAATGTGCAACCCTGGTGCCAGATGATTTGATTTCCTATAGCACGACCAAGGGGGCTTTGCTTACTGTCTCTCGTGGTCTTGCTCAATTGACTAAAGGAACTGGAGTGACCGTGAATTCCGTGATTCCCGGCTCGACCATGACCGAAGGAGCTGAGGCTTTTCTATCTGATCTCGCAGAGAAAGAAAATAAAACAGTTCAACAGGCAGAGTCAGATTTCTTTTCTGAAATAAGGACTTCTTCTTTAATTCAGCGATTTGCCAAGGTGGAGGAGATTGCAAATAGCATTGTCTATTTCTCTAGTCCACTTGCCTCCGCTACCAATGGAACAGCGATCAAGCTGGACGGCGGTAGCATGGGAGGAATACTTTAACTTTTGTTCTTTATCACCTTTTATGGACATATTTGATTTTGCCATTATTGGCCTCTATTTCGCTATCATTCTGTGGATTGCCAGATGGGCATCCTCCTCAAAAAAAGAAGTTTCAGAATTTTCCTCAGTTGATTATTTCCTCGCCGGAAAGGATCAAGGTTGGCTAGTGATTGGAGCTTCACTTTTCGCTTCAAACATTGGTTCGGAGATCATCCTCGGCGTATCAGGAGCTGGGGCCAGGGCAGATATGCCTTTGGCAAACTTCGAAATTTTAGCCGCCCTTATCCTTATTGTATTCGGTTGGGTTTTCGTCCCATTTTACCTGAAATCCAGCGTTTACACGATGCCGGAATTTCTTGAAAAGAGATATTCCAGAGCATGCAGAAATTATCTCTCGATCATTTCCATCTTCGCCTATATCATCACAAAAATTTCATTGATCATTTTCGCGGGGGCTTTGGTCTTTGAGGTCCTTGGGGTTCCTTTCTGGACTGGGGCAATCTTCACTGTGGTGGCGACCGGTTTTTATACCGTACTTGGTGGTCTGAAGGCAGTGATCTATACAGATATGGTTCAGGCCTTCATTCTTATCCTCGGAACAGTAGTGGTTTCTGTTTTCGGCTTGCAGCAGCTTGGAGGATGGGATAATATGATAGAAACTCTTTCAGTGGCTTCTTCACAAGGAGGCCCGGAGGTCAGTCAGTTTTTTAATCTCTGGAGGCCTATGGAAGACACCGATTACCCCTGGACAGGTATGCTTTTCGGAGCTCCTATCCTGGGTGTGTGGTATTGGTGTACCGATCAGTATATCGTCCAGCGAGCTCTTTCTGCCAAAGATGTTTCCAATGCCAGAAAAGGAGCTTTGTTCGCGGGTTATTTAAAGCTTCTTCCAGTCTTTCTTTTTTTTATCCCGGGAGTGATCGCTTATGCCTTATTGCAAAATGGAGTCATTTCTTTCTCTATGGTTGATGCGGATCAGGCTTTGCCAGCTTTGATCACTCAAGTTCTTCCTGGTGGTTTAAGAGGTTTGGCTATCGCAGGCCTGTTAGCCGCTTTGATGAGTTCACTTTCTTCAGCATTTAATTCTAGTTCTACGCTTTTGACCATTGATTTCTATCAGAAATTCAGACCAAATGCATCAGAGCAGGATTTGGTGAGGTTTGGTCGAATTGCAACGGTAGTCTTGGTAGTTTTAAGCCTGGGCTGGATACCATTTATGGAGGCCTTAATGGGCGGTGGTATATTCCAATATCTGCAAAGTGTTCAGGCCTATATCTCACCACCAATCGCGGCGGTTTTCTTATTTGGCTTGTTCTATAAGTGGATCAATGCTAAAGGAGCGATTGTCGCCTTATGGACTGGTTTTGCTGTAGGTATTTTCCGTCTGGTAATGGAGTTTATGAATAATAATGGAAGTATTTCTATTGACCCGAATGGCATTTTGGCCACATTCTTAGGAATCAATTTCCTTCACTTTGCCCTATTCCTATTTATCTTCTGTGCGGTGGTGTTGATGGCAGTAAGTAAGATGACTACGCCCCAACCGGAAGAATCTCTGGTGGGATTAACCTATGAACGAAGTAAATCTCAACCTTCTGCATCCATGAAATCAGATGCCAGATTGAGTGTTCTATTGGTTGTGCTTGTGCTGATACTTTGGTTTGTCTTCAGCCCTTTGGGACTTGGAGGGTGATTTAACTGTTTATTTGACCTTTCTGTAAATCATACTAAAGTCATCCGGCATTTGAGCTGACTTACCTTTAAAAATGGATCGATCGTAGGTGTAAGTCTTATTGGTGATCTGCTCAGGCCTGTAATCTCCAAGGTTAATCTTGACGTATTTACTAGTCAATTGATCTAGTTTCAACTCAAGGGTTTCGTAACCCACAGCTGAAATATAGCAGATCGTGGAGTCAGTGCTTTTCGGAATTGGAATGTATTCTGTCGACCTATAGACCTTGATATCTTCATCTTTAACTGCAACTGTGGCGTAATCAATCGAAACTCCCTCTTTATCAAGGACTTCAAATTCAAGGTTTAACCAATTTTCATCTATCGGGGGTCTGTTTTCAATGTAAACATCATTATTCGGCTCGACGACCACATCGTCAAAGGTTAAAATCACCTTTGACTTAATTATCTCAAAGTTCCCCTCACCATAGCTGTTTAATCCAAGGCATCCTGAATTGCGGAAACTAAAACGATTATCATTTTTGAATTCAATACAAGAAACATCCCCTTCGCCCAATGGTATTGTGCAAAAGGTACCCTTCAATTTTTGTCCCTTGACTTCTAACAAGGAGAAAAAACAAAGGATATATAGGAAATAGGTTTTCATGGATAATCTCCTTTAGCTTATTGCTGTCCTATCTCAAGCAACATTTCGGATAGTTCTTTTGGTGCTGACCATTGGGCATTGTGATCAGCTTCTAATTGATATACAGGCCAGCCTTTTTTTGAGGCTCTTTCTGCATGCTTGGCAAAACCATCTTCTTCAGGCTTCTTGCCTTTATCTACCGTCAGAATGTAGGTGGTTGGGATTTCCAACCTCGCTAGGTTTTCAAGCACAATTTCATCTGTCCAGGTTTTGTATGGATGGGGGACATCCTTAGGAGGACTTTGATCTGCCGCAACCCATGGAGCCACAACACCTCCATTTTCAATTTTATATGGGCTTCTACCATTACCTGAAATCGAAGTGACACTCTCTCCATTTTCCGGAACCATGGCATCCAGGTAAACTAGTTTCTGGATTCTCTCTGGAATTCTATCTGCCACTCCCGTGATCACCATGCCTCCATAGCTATGACCTACCAGAATGATATCTGTCAATTCCTCGAAAAGCACAGTATTCACTATGTCCATGATATGCGTTTCCAAACCAACATTTTCATTCATCAAATGAACTCGTTCACCCTGACCAGTAAGTGTTGGTCGATAGATTTGGCCACCCTCAGCTGTCATCAGGGAGTCAACCTCCTGGAAGGCCCATCCACCGCCCCACGCTCCATGGACGATTACATAGGTTTTCTGTTCCTGAGACTTTGCTGAATGAAAGCATAGCACAAAAAGAAAAGCAAGGGCGAGGCTTTTGGAAAGATTCATAGGGTAAAGAATTTGTGGGCTAAAGGATTAACCTGGAAGGTTAGGTTTTTTTGGTTTATCGTCTGCTGGATTCTCGACATGTACAGGAGGAATGGTAGGTGCACCATCTCGATTCTCACGATAATGCGGAGACATGATTTCTACTCCTTCACGAGCAAACACATCCTGAATATTGGCATGAAGCGAAGAGTATATGACAGCAGATTTTTTTGGTGTCTTGGTATAAACATTAATCTGATAACTGACATAAAAATCATCGAGGCTAGTTTGGAGGACGAATGGCTTAGGCTCTAATTCAGCCATTTTTGCCTTGCTTGCCGCTTCAATCAACATCTCATGAACCTTTCTCCAAGGAACGTCATAACCAATGGTCACTGAAGAATTAAGGATTAGTCCGGGGCCATTATTTTCTACCGAATAATTGATGGTGTTTCCAGCAAGAATAGTCGCATTAGGGATGGTGACCTCCTCATTTTTGATGGTTTTAACCCGGGTTACCAGCATAGTCTTTTCAATTACATCACCTACAGTTTCTCCAATCTTAACACGATCGCCTTTTTTGAAAGCTCTCATATAAATGATCACCAAACCGGCGATGATATTACTAATTGCGGAGGTAGAACCTAAAGAAATAAGGATTCCAAGAAATACACTTACACCTTGGAAGGCTGGAGAATCTGACCCTGGCAAGTAGGGAAAAATGACTATAAAGGAAAATACATAGAGAACCAGCTTAACCAAATTAAATGTTGGAATTGCCCATTCAGGATAGAATCCGGCTAGTTTTAATCTGGAGTGCTGAATTTCTTCCGCGAAAAACTCTAAACCTCTGACTATAAAGCGAGTGACCACAATGATCACGGCTATGGTAAAGAGCTCTGGGATGTAACCAATAAACCCTTCGCCCATATAGACCAAAGGGTCTATGATATAACCTAAAAGGGTCTGGCCAAGACCTTGTGTGGTTGGGAAGACTCTTAGTGAAAGGGGTAGGGCAATATTGATAAATATTAATAGGAACCCGATCTTCAAAATCTTTAGAATTATCTCTGCAGCTTTGAGGGAATTTTCTTGGGTCAGAAGCTTGTAATTCCTGATTTGAATTGTTGGAACATACTTCTCAAATCTAATTTTGGCCTTATCAATAATTCTGTTGATTTGGGTATTCAGGATCCTCACAATGATTAATAGAAACACGAGAATCCCAACAAAAATGCCCCCTCTGGTAAGCTGTTTGATTAAACTCTGTTCGTCTGCTAGCTCCGCAACTTCTAATCTGAAAATCTCCAGGTATTCAGCGGACAATTCCTCTTTGGATTTACCAGATAGTTCAACATCCTCTGGAGTTAGGGCCATTAAAATATCCTCTTTGTACATGAAGAGTAGATCCTCTCCATCTTCAGTAAGACTGAAAGCCATACTGTCCAATTCTTCCTCGGTATCAATCAGTCTCTCAAGACGATTCGTAACGGCTTCCGCTCTTTCCTGTGTAGTTACAGGGCCATAAGGTGCTAAAATCAGGAAAAGGGTATCTGTACCAATTAGAACAGGGAAAGCTTCTGGAGCCTCCACTGATACAGAGTCTGCTGGTGCTTGTGTTTCCTCCTGCGCAAAAGTGGGTTTAGAAAAGAGGAAAATAGAAAAGATGAAAAATAGGCCGATGGCCTTGATCTGATTAATCATGCATTCAAATCAATTAGGTCGTTTCTCTAATATACTATTTTTCTTTGTTGGCTTGGGAGAGGCAGCACATTGCAGGTTTTATTATCGGTATTTGGGGGCTTCTTAAAATTTGTATGTTTGGTAAAACTATACTATGAAATTTAATCGATACTACTTTGGACTCTGGTTATTCCTTTTTGGCCTGTTTGCCTATTGGCAATTCAATGATCCTGACCCTGAGATTTGGGTGAGTGTCTATGGGGTAGCCATGATCTTTTGCCTTTTAGGAACAAAAGGGATTTTCCCTAAATACCCTTTGACTTTGCTCGTTTTGGCCTGCCTGATTGGCACGGTGTATTTTTACCCAGGGGAAATAGGAGGCTGGATTAATCAGGAATTAGAACAGAAAAATCTTGCCATGAAAACACCTCAAATGGAAGAAGCCAGAGAGACTTTTGGGCTATTAATAATTGCATTGGTGCTTAGTCCAGCACTATGGAAATCCTGGACCAAAAAATAAATAGCTATGAAAAAAATCATTACCACTTTCGTTGTTGCCTTATTCCTCGGACTAATCAATTTGCAGGCCCAGGATGCTCAGGGCTTCAATTCCAAATACTTCGAAATCCGAAAGTACTATGCTCATGACGGTAAACTAGAGGAGCTTATTGCCCGCTTTGAAAACCATACCATGGCGATTTTTGAGAGAATAGGGATGGAGAATATAGCCTATTTCTTACCGTTGGAAAATGACGATAACAGTTTGACCTATATTTTGGGCTATCCTGACAAAGCTTCTAGGGACAGAATGTGGAATACCTTTATGGCAGATCAAGAATGGATTCAAGCCTATCAAAAGTCTACAGAAAATGGTGCTTTAGTCAAAAGGGTGGAGGAAACCTTCATGGTTCTAGCTCCTGGTTTGAACAGTCTTCCAAAACCTCTTCCAAGTGGGGTAATCCAATTAAGAACCTATACCTGTTTTGATGGAAAGCTGTTTGACCTTCAAAGAAGATTTAAGGATCATACACAAGCACTATTCGAGCGTCAGGATTTTAGGAATTACCTCTATTGGGTAACTGATGAGGAGGATGGTTCTCAAGCCAAGCTTATTTATTTATTGGGACATAGGAATGAGTTGGCCTTTAATCAATCCTTTCAAAATTTCCTGAAGGACCCTGATTGGGTTTCAGCCCGAGATGCTTCTGAAGCAAATGGAAAGCTTGTAGAGAAGGTAGATGCAGTGATGCTAAAAACATTGCCTTTTTCACCTTTGAAATGAGAGATAAGATCATAAAAAAAGCCAATCCGATCGGATTGGCTTTTTTTATGATCTTATCTCTCATTTCAAAGGTGAAAAAGGCAATGTTTTTAGCATCACTG
>CAZLUY010000587.1:0-1802 GCA_964562785.1 uncultured Limnohabitans sp.
TATGATTCTCGGTTAGATGAATTAATTCAGAAGTCCTTATAGCATTTGCCGATTTGATGTATTCATAAAACCGAAATTATACTCCATGGAGAAAAAGAAATATGAGCTCGAAGGGCTACAAAAAATTAGAACTGATTTTACGTATCTGATCACTACGTTTAAAGAAATGCTGATTTCTTTAGGTGAGAATGATCTGGCTGCAATGATTCCTTTAGAAGATGATCATTCACCTGTCAATCATGAGCAGGTATCCGATGAAAAACTGGCACAGGCTATTGGGATATCGTTTGAGCTATTGAACGCCGTAGAAGAAAATGCGGCGACTCAGTTTCGACGAAAAACCGAAACCCAATTTGGACTGGAAACGACGCGTGGTTCTTGGGGAGAAACCTTAACAGAATGGAAATCTTCAGGTATTGACGAAGAGAGGATCGCTGAATTATTACCTGATATTACAGTAACTCCGGTACTGACAGCTCATCCCACGGAGGCAAAGAGACTGACGGTATTAGATATTCACAGGGAGCTATATGTGCTTTTGGTAAAGAAAGAGAATCCTGTGTGGTCAACTTCCGAACAAGCACTTATCAAGCAGGAAATAAAAACTTTACTGGAGCGCTGGTGGAGAACGGGAGAGATATATCTTGAAAAACCGAGTTTGTCAGATGAACGCAGCAATGTGATGCATTACTTCGTAAACGTATTTCCTGAGGCTTTGCGATTGACCGATCAAAGATTAAGAGATGCCTGGAGTTATATGGGCTTTGCCCCAGAACTTCTTGAACGAGCGGAGCAGTTTCCAAATTTGAAATTTGGCAGTTGGGTTGGTGGTGACAGAGATGGACATCCCTATGTAACTCCTGAATTTACAGGGGAAACCTTGAGATTGCATCGAAAAGCGGCTATTAAGATCATTCGAAAAGAGCTGGTTAATTTGGTAGAGAAACTCAGTTTTTCAGAGTATTTAAATACCATTCCCGAAGCATTCATTGAAGATTTACACGTTGATGCAAAAAAAATGGGTAAATCAGGGCAGGCAGCCTTGGACAGAAACCCTTCAGAGCCTTTGCGTCAATTTATAAATTTGTTAATCGTAAGAATTGATCATACGAAAAACGAAAGATTCGATCTGGATGAGAGCGCTTATTTTGCTCGACCTGACGATTTGAAAAAGGAATTGGAAAAGCTGAGAGAAGTCTTAGGTCTTTTAAAAGCAAACAGGATCGCAAAAGAGTGCTTGTTCCCGATCGAAAGGACCTTAGATTCCTTTGGATTTCATCTTGCCAAGTTGGATATCAGACAGAACAGTGAATATCATGAGAAAGCCATAAGCCAAATATTACAGGCCTCGGGTTTTGAGGACGCTGATTATGCAAGTTGGGATGAAGAAAAGCGTTTGACCTTTATCAACAAGGAACTGAAAAGTAGTCGTCCTTTCCTAATTTCAGGCACTTCATGTGGCTTAGAGGCGGATAATGTTTTAGGATATTTCGGACAAGTGAAACAATATGCGGATCTTTATGGTACCGATGGCATAGGATCAGTAATTGTAAGTATGACCAGAAGTTTGAGTGACCTCCTGGTTGTTTTTCTCTTCTTAAGAGAAGTAGGACTTAAGGATCAGCATCTACCAGTGGTACCGCTATTGGAAACCATTGATGACCTGATCGCCGGACCGGATATTTTACAAGACTTTTTGAATCATGCCGTAGTGAAGGAAATGAGGCAGGAAAACGAGGGTTTTATTCAGGAAGTAATGCTTGGGTATAGCGACAGCAATAAAGATGGAGGGATCTTAACGA
>CAZLUY010000588.1:0-2720 GCA_964562785.1 uncultured Limnohabitans sp.
TAGTATCAAGGGTTTCAAAGTTGGTCCACAATATGGAATATTCTTCCATTGAGTTTATTGATCTCCTTCAAGACAAGTAATCATGGGACTTCAGGCAAAAAATAAGGTGAATGCAGCATTTAGCATGTCGTCTATGACTGATATTATTTTCTTGTTGCTGATTTTCTTCATGCTGACATCATCGTTCATTACACCGTCTGGTTTACAGGTCAACTTGCCATCAAGTGAGACTTCTGACATCGTAATGCAGGAAGTGACGGTAAGTGTGACCAAGGATTTGAGATATTCGGTAAATGATAGAGTGGTCAGCAGAGATCAGATAAAATCAGAGTTGACAACCTTATTAGCTGACAAAAAGGGTCAGGTGGTCCTTCATATTGATAAAGATGTGCCGGTAGAGTATCTGGTAGAAATTGGTGGCATTGCTGCTGGCTTGGAGGCCAATGTTTCCATAGCTACGAAACCATTCTAAAATGGAGTATTGGGACGCAGATAAGGAAGAAAACAAGAGTAGAAAAAGGGCGGGTATTTTCACCTTTCTCTTTAATCTATTATTGCTTATTGCGTTCTACTTCATAGTGGTTTGGGAGCAACCTATTCCACCTTTACCTACTTTTGGCCTGGAATTGAATCTGGGCTTTACGCCTACTGGATCAGGCGAAAGAAACGATCCTAATCCACCTTCAGAAGAACCTACGCAATCAGTAGAAACTCCCGCGGCTGGCGAAATCGCTGAGGTGGTAAGTCAACCAACCACACCAACACCTAGTCCAAAGACCGAAACAGCAAAGTCTACTCCGAAAACTACGCCTCCTGTGAATAAGGCGGTAAGTAAGGCTCCTTCTCCATTGAAAGGCGAAGAAAAGGCCGTGGAAGAAGTTAAGAAGCCAGAGCCCCAAAAACCTGAACCTAAGAAGGTTGAAGAAACCCCGGTAAAGAAAGAAGCTGAAAAAACTGTAGCGAAGGCCGAAGAAAAGCCAAAGGTTGATCAGCGTGCTATTTTTGGAGCTGGTGGAGAATCAGGCAAGAGCAACAAACCAGCTTCTGGTGGTGCAGAAGGCGATTCTAAAACAAAAGGCGACGCTGGAGACCCAAAAGGAACTGTAGATGGTAGAGCTTTAATGGGTGAAGGTTCTGGGAAAGGAGAGAGTTCAGGTTCCGGATATAGTTTGGATTTGGCAGGTTGGGATTTTGCAGCAAGACCGGATATCAATGATAGAGTTTCGACAAGAAATGGAAGAATTGTGTTCAAGATCACTGTGGATGAAACGGGACGTGTGGTACAAGCAGTCCCTTTAGAGTATAATGTTTCCAATGAGGTTTTGGCCTATTATCGCCAGGTTGTCAATCGTCTCCAGTTCAAGAAAAAGGGAGCACAGGCCGCAGAATTTTCAACAGGGAAAATCACATTTATTATAAAGGTTGATTAAGTAATGGATTATCAGCAGACGCTGGATTACTTGTATTCGGCTTTGCCGATGTACCAAAGGGTAGGGGCTTCGGCTTTCAAGAAGGACCTATCCAATACTCAGAAGCTTTGCGCTCACCTTTCAAACCCAGAAAGGAAATTCAAATCGATTCATGTAGCTGGAACAAATGGGAAAGGAAGTAGCTCACACATGCTCGCTTCAATATTCCAGGCAGCTGGCTACAAAACTGGCCTATATACTTCACCTCATTTGAAATCCTTTACTGAACGGCTAAGGATCAATGGGGATTGCATTAATGAAGAGTCGGTTATTTCATTTGTGGCTGATAACCAACCCTTTTTGGAGGAGCTAAAGCCTAGTTTTTTTGAAATGACTGTAGCTATGGCATTCTGGTACTTTGCTGAGGAGGAGGTAGATATTGCTATTGTGGAGGTGGGTATGGGAGGCCGATTGGACAGTACAAATGTTATTCAACCTGAGATCTCCTTAATCACCACTATTGGTTATGATCACATGCAGTTTCTGGGCGATACATTAGGTGCTATAGCCGGTGAGAAGGCAGGGATTATAAAGCCAAAAACTTCCGTGGTTATTTCACAAACTCAGGAGGAAACAGCTCCAGTTTTTGAAGAAAAGGCTAATTCCGAAAATGCTCCAATTAGTTTTGCCGATTCTTTATGGGATATTAAGAAAATCGTGGAAAGAGAGGGGCTTGCTGATTATAGGATTAAGCATAGAAATAGGGAGTTAATCTTTTCAACAGACCTACTGGGGAATTACCAAGAATTCAACCTTCCAGGAGTTTTGGAAACTGTTGTTCAGATGAGGGAGAAAGGATGGAATGTTGGAATTCCTTCAGTTGAATCCGGATTGAAGAAAGTGGTCCAGTCGACTGGACTTAAAGGAAGATGGCAAATACTAAAAGAAAAACCCTTAACTATCTGTGATACAGGGCATAATGAGTCAGGATTTCAATTTATACTGAACCAAATAAGTAGCTATGACTATGATGATCTATGGATGATCCTAGGCTTTGTAAAGGATAAAGATTTAGAGAAGGTATTGAAGCTGCTTCCTAAGCATGCCAACTTCATTTTTTCTCAGGCTGATCTTCCAAGGGCTTTGCCCACGAAAGAGCTTCAAACTTTGGCTCAGAGACATCAATTGAAAGGTGAAGTCATTCCGAATGTGAATGATGCCTTAGAATTTGCATCTAAAAATGCTGGAAAAGATGATTTAATTTTTGTGGGAGGAAGTACTTTTGTGATTGCAGAAATCAAGGACCTCTAA